>CAYUKZ010000001.1:0-1647 GCA_964445515.1 uncultured Mycoplasma sp.
CACAACGTATTTCTGATTTTACAGCATTCTTCTATCAAGGAGAGTTAATTGAATACGGAAAGACAAAACAAATTTTCGAAAACCCAAAACAAAAAGAAACAAAAGATTATATCTCAGGAAAATTCGGGTAATTTACAAACAGAAGCAAGATTGCTTCTGTTTTTATAATCTAAGCTAAAAGAAATATTATATAATAGTAATATAAGTTTATGAGCACAAAGATAAAAGAAGTAAATTATGATATTGAAAGAGTTACAGGAGTTAAGTGGCTACTTCAAGTAGGTAACTTTTTCGTTGTGCAAATGAAGAAGATGTTTAAGACACCTTTCATGTTGTTTGGTATATTTGGTATACCATTAATTCTATTATTTGGAATTGGTTCTCTAGTTCCTTCCCATTCATTACTTACCCCATCTTTTGGAATGGAAGCAGTGATTGTGGCGGGAATAGTATTTGGTGATTTATATTATAATATCGAGAACTCAACAATGAAAAATAATACTAACATATCTAATTATGGTCATAAAACAAAGTTATTGACTATTTCATTAGTTTGTTTTACTATTACATTAATAGCGATAATAGCAGAATTTATTGTTTTCATTATTTTTGAAAGTAATGGATTTTTCTTTATGAATGAATTCGTTTTCTTTGGAAGAGAACATTTCCAATCACTAGATATAGAATGAAGTTTAATTCCCTGGTTAAATTTATTTTATTATATTGTAATGAATATTATATTAACAATCTGCTTTTTTTGTTTTGTAAGAATTTTCTTTAAAAGTAACAAAGGATTTATAATGTTTTTGCTTGTTTATGTATTGCTACTAATAATATTTGGTGGTATTCTATCTTATACTTTTAATTCTGTTGAATTAGAAGTTGTAAATAATAAAATATATTCAACAGGAGTTTTAACTTCAAAGAATACATATATTAATGAAACATTAAACAAGCAAACTAAACCAATATGAGGTTTTGATAACTTATACTCTTTAACAAAATTATTTATTCCTCATTTCTTCTTAAATCAACAGTTATCAGTTTTATTTAAGACAGGATCCCATCAATCTGAAGGAGCTTATTTCTGACTAAATGATCATTCATTATGAGTTGATTGGGATATTATGTTTGACGAAAATGGCAAACTAATCAAAGGTTATAAGTGAATGGAAGAAATGCAAAATTATTTATTATATGGGTGTGATGCAAATGGAGTTGCTATTACAGGCGAGATTTTTAATAACAATGATTTTAATAACTATGTTTCAATTCATGGTTTGAATCAAACCGGAACAATTATAGGTGTGACTAAATATATTTATTCAATACCATCAAACACTTCATTCTGAAAAGCTTATAATAATAACTTGGCATTTTATCTCTCAATCTTAATGCCTTGGGCATATAGTATTATTCTTGCATCTATTGGTTATAAAATATAATGGATAGAACAAAAGAATTAATCAATAGAGTAGAGGAATATATTTGTAGTAAAGAAATATATCTAAACTATATTGAAGATTATGAAACATTTGCTTCTAGTATTCTTAAACATACTAGACAAATATTAATAGATAAGAATTCTGTATTTAATTATGAGAGAAAAGGGAATAATAGAGAGGGTGCTTTCACTCAAAAAGATAC
>CAYUKZ010000001.1:1747-26541 GCA_964445515.1 uncultured Mycoplasma sp.
GAATGCTAAATTCTCTGAAGATAAGATTAAAGAGATGTGAAGACAAATTGAATTTGCTTATGATTTAATCAAAGATACAATATTAGATAAGATAAAGAAAACACAGGACTAATATCCTGTGTTTTGTCTTTCATAGTTGATTTGGTTCTTCTTATTATAAGCTTCTTCAATGTCTTCCATTGAATAACCTAAGTATCATGCTATTTCAACTAAGTTAAATAACATACTTCTAAATAGAACTTCATCTTTATCATGAACTAGTTTCATTAACTTCTCAACTACATCAAAATATATTAATGTAATTGGACGCTTCATATCATCAGTAGCAAATAATCATTGTTCATTATTCAATGTATTACCTAATGAGAATGCAAAGTGTAGACAATCAACTAATTCATCAATTATTACTTCTTTTGCTGAAGCTCCTTTCTTAGATCAGTACTTAAAGAATCTTATTTCATTTGAAACTTCACCTAGTTCTACGATTAATGCTATAATCCTATCCTCTCAGTACTGTTGCTCTGATTTGATATCAGCATTTTCCTTAATGTATTTATCTAATTCCTTTTGTTTTTCAGCTTGTATTTTAAAATCATATTTCATATTACTTAAATTATATTATTTTTAATTAATTAGGAGTATAATATTTTTGAAAAGGAGAAAAAATGCACAAAGAGGAAAATAACAACCATTGCAATCACGAGAAACACAATCATGATAATCATAATCATGATCATTCTCATGCACACAATGGGCATCATCACCACAATCACATGGATTGTATTTGTGGAAAAGATGATTGTTTGTGTGAAGCTACTAAGAAAGCTAAAAACACAAAATTCACTTCTGGATGTTCTTCAAACTTCTGTAAAGAAGAGTTAGAAGAAGAATCGGAAGAGCCTCCTAGTCATTGTCATCACCACCACGAACATAAAGATGGTCTACTATCTAAGTTCTCTCAGGTGATGGGATGAACAGGAGGCCACGATCATGACCACCATCACCATCATGGACATGGCGGACATGAACATATTCACACATTTGAAACTAAAAGATGAATTCTTATAGTTGCAACTATATTAGGGTCAATAGCCTTAATTCATATGATAGGAGGTTTATTCTTAGATGGACCAGTAATGAGATTCCTAGATAACCCTATCTCACAATTAGTGTTAGGTTCTATAGCATTCTTTATTATGGGAATTGCTTTCCTAAAAGGATCGTATATCACACTAAAAAATAAACAAATTGCTGAAGATACACTAGTTGCTATAGCAACTACATCAGCATTCTTATATTCTGTATTTGCTTTTATTATTAATGCAACTACAAATATGCAAATACCATTTTTCTTTAATGAAGAAATAGAGGTATTATGATTAATCTATCTAGGTAGATTTATCGAAGACTGATTAACAAACAAAGTAACAAGAGAAATTAGTTCTTTAGAAGAACTAAAACCTAAAACAGCAACAATACTTAGAGAAGGTAAAGAAATAGAAATGCCAGCAACTGAGATTGTTTTAGGAGATGTTGTTATAGTTAAACCAGGACAATTAATTCCAGTTGACGGAATAGTAAAAGAAGGTGAAACATCAATAGATGAATCATCATTAACAGGTGAATCACTACATGTTAATAAAACAAAAGGTTCAACAGTGTTTGGTGGAACAATTTCATCAAATGGTCTTATTAAAATTGAGGCAACAAAAACACTAAACGAATCATTCATTTCGCAAATTATTAATTCAGTTAATGAATCAATGGGTGCGAAACCAAAATCACAAAGAATGGCAGACAAAATAGCTTCATACTTAATACCTTCAGTATTAGTTATAGCTACATTAACATTCTTTATTACTGGGCTTGTATTCCAATTCGGTGTTTCAACACCAAATTCATTCCAACACCTAGCAAATGGTGATTACGCATGACTATATTCATTCTATGTAACTATCACAGTTCTAGTAATAGCATGTCCATGTTCATTTGCTATGATAACACCAATGTCAGTATTGGCATCATCATCAACTTCTAAGAGCGAAGGGGTAATATTCTCATCAGATACATTATTTGAAGTTATTAAATCTGTAGATGTTATTTGTTTTGATAAAACAGGTACATTAACAGAAGGTAAATTTGATGTAATCAATACAAATATCGATGATAAATATATAGAAGAAATTGTTTCTATAGAAAAAACATCAAATCACCCATTAGCTAACTCAATAGTTAAACACTATAAAGATATTAAACTTAAAGATATTAAAGTAAATGAAGTTATTGGTAAAGGTGTTGAATCTGCAAACTTAAAAGTTGGTTCATTGAAGTGAGTAATTGAAAACTTCCCTTCATTCAAAGAAGATAAGGAAGTAACTGAAAGAAGAAAACAAGGTTCAGCAATAATTTATGCTTTTAATCAAACAGAAGTATTAGGTTATATTGAATTAAGAGATACAATCAAATCAACAACACTTGAAACATTATCACAAATTAGAAAATTAGGTATTGATGTTGTTATGATAACAGGAGATCAAAAAGATACGGCACTTAATGTTGCTAGTCAATTAGGGATAAATGAGAAAAACGTTTACTCTGAAGTATCTCCTCAAGACAAATCACAAATAATTGAGAAGATACAAAAACAAGGTAAAGTTGTTTCATTTGTAGGAGATGGTATTAATGATTCAGTTGCTCTAATCCAATCAGATATAGGAATTGCTATGGGAGAAGGATCAGATGCTGCTATAGAATCTGCTGATATTGTATTAAGAGATGATGACTTATCTAAAGTTGCATACTCAATATGATTATCAAGAAGAACATTATTCACTATTAAAAGAGGATTCGGAATTGCTATTGTATATAATGCAGTAATGGTTCCAGTTGCCGCTACAGGTATCTTAGGATTAACTGGAGCTGGTCCAGCACTAGCTGCTTTAAGTATGATATTTAATGATTCAATTGCTATGATTAATGCTATGTCATTAAAAGCAGAAACTAAAAAGAAATACGATAGAAAATATAAGACAAAAAACAAAAACTAGACTATGTCTAGTTTTTTCATTTTATTGGGAATGTATTAGGAAAAATATTGAATTATATATTGATATGAATTATTATGTTGATTGAAATGAAATGGACTATAACGAAAAGTATGACCCAGTTTTAAGGTATGAGGATTATATTCCTGATGATTTTCTTATTGCTCCTGGTCCTAATTTAGAGTATACATATTATATAACTGATCCTATATACAATGAGCTTCTATATGATCTTAAATATGATCTTGCTCCTGATGCTTTAAGAGCAAGAAGTGAATATATAGATAATCAATATAGATGAATATATGAAGCTCATTGATCATTTCCTATGGAATGACTAGGTGGACCAGATAATGAGTATCTTGACCTATTAGATACATGATCAACACCAACTTCACAAGAACTATATCCTCAAACTGTTTCTGGAGAATGGGATTTCGATATTGTAGGAGCCAAGCGTGATCTAATAACAGGAGGAGTGACATTAAAGATAAAGATTGAGAGTAATTATCCATCTTATGGTAATTGATATAATAAAGAAACAGGAAAAACCGAATTATCCTTTACTCCTAATCAAGAATTAAGAAATACACAATTCCTTTCCTTGTATATAAATGATAATACAACCCCATTGTATACATATAATATGCAAGAGCATAGGCCAGATAATTTTCTATTCTTTAAAAAAGAGGGAGAGAACTTTTGAAATCAAGAACTTGTTTATGTACCTGAATGAAATCAACCTAAATACATAGAAGTTGAAATACCTCCAGAAATGTCATATGATCCTTTATATGTAAATGTATCAGCCATAGAACAGAAGAAGGAAATTACTGGACCTGGACCACATGTTAATGATGTTGATGTTTATAGAAGACCAAATACAAGTGAGAATTTTATCATTCCATTAAAACAGCAAAATAATTTCGAAGTTAATTTCATAAATAGTGATACTTGTACAATTTCTGTGCCTTATGAAATAAGAGATGGAGTTGTAACTAAAAAAGAGGAGTTTAAATTTAAGAAGTTATTCAATCAATATAAATACCCAACCACCACAAGAGATTTGTTTAGTTTGGAATACTCAAAAGGTAGTGGACCAGAAATTCCCGCCCACTTTAATAACGAATACAAAGCTAAAGTTGATATAAATGGAGTTAATACAAGTGAGGTCATAATCAAGACTCGTGTAGAAGGCGGAAGATTGATTTTCAGTATTAATGATCACATGTACTACAATACAGATAAAAAGGTTGTTGAGAAAGGAATAACTAATGAAGGTTATTTAAATGAAGAGGGATTAGTTCTTCCATGAGATTATTCTTCAAAAGGAACAATTCAATTTGAAGTTGAGCTTCAAACACATCAAACTTATACATTTGATGTTAATATGTCTGTGGGATCAGAAAGACCTTTACGTGGCAAAGGTGGAGAGTTTCAATTTGTGGAGGTAAGTAATGAAAAGTAAAAAGACGAGATTACTAATACTAGTAACATTCATATTATCATTATTCATTTCTTTAGGCGGATTCTTTGTTTCAAGAATAAAACAAGATATAGAAATAATCTATGAGAAACCAATGCAACCAATTGCCAAAGAAAAGTTTATTGAATGACCTATTATTAATAGCAGTGTGCTAGATCAATCCATTGTTGGTTATGATGGAGAGATAAATGAAGAGATATTCAAGAAAGCATTCAATAAAGAGTTTGATTCTAAATATAAAGGAGACAAAGACATTAAATTCCCTAAGAAAGAATATGAATTTGAAGATAATATAGTTAAAGTTAAGGTCTCTTCAAATGCAAAACCTAGTGAATATGTTAATTCACAGAAAACTTATTATTACAAATTGAGAAAGAACCTGTAATTAGGGGTATAATTAATATGATATGGAAAATAAAGTATTCGAAGAAATAAAAAGCCTTATTAAAAATAGATTCAGTAAAGATGTAGAGTTAACAACAGTTCTTTCAGAGACAGGTATTGATTCATTATCATTACTTGACCTAGTTGTAGAAGCAGAAGAAAAACATAACGTTACTATTACTGATGAAGAACTTCTTTCAATGAAAACTATTGAAGATGTAGTTAAGGCAATAACATCAAAATTATAAGAAATAAAAAAATGGTTGTATAGAGACCATTTTTTATATATAATTTATATGTAATCAGTACAAGAAATAGGAGTGTAGCTCAATTAGGCAGAGCAGTGGTCTTCAAAACCATCGGTTACGGGTTCGATTCCTGTCACTCCTGCCATTTATAAATGGAAGCAACTTAATTTATTAAGTTGCTTTTCTTTTTATAGAGTATAATTAAGGTAATAAAAGGAAAAAACAATATGACAAGTAAAATTGAAAAGAAACAAGAAAAAAAGAAATTTGATTTAGGTTCAAATAATGTACTTAAAACATTTTTAGCGATTTTGATCCCAACTTTAATTGCTCAATTAATTAGTGGGACATTTGTTGTATTTGATACATTCTTCGTATCTAAAGGTTTCCATGCCGGTTCGGTAGGAGCAGGAATTGGTGGACCTCTATTTGCAGGAGACGCTTATTCAGCCCTAGGGCCAGCAGCAGTATCATATGCAATGCCTTACACCTTCTTTATTATAGGTGTAGGATTAATGATTGGAGCAGGGCTTGCTGCAATCATGACAAAAGCACTTGCTAGTGATGATAAAGTTACATTGCAAAATGCAATGGATTCATACTTACCATTAACAATATTCTTCGGAGTTATCTTAATGGTATTATTATTAGTATTTGCTAAAGTATTTGTATGATTTGGATCAGGTTTCCAAAAAGATTACATTGATGCTTGATTTAACAATCCAATGTTAAATAGCGAATGAGGACAAGGATGAGTTGGATTAGATATCCCAACTGCAGATGCCCACAAAATATTCGAACAAGTTAACGGACATATACTTTCACAATCTTCATGATACTTAAGAATTCAAGCTTTAGGAGCATTACCTTATGTTTATATGGCTGCCGGAGTTATCATGCTAAGAGTGCAAGGTAAAGCACAATACGCAACAACATTCTCAGCAGTAGGACTAGTTACAAATATAGTATTAGACTTTATATTTATTATAGTTCTTAAAATGAATGTAGTAGGAGCTGCAATAGCAACAGTTATTGGACAATTCACAACTGCTTCACTATACTACATTTACTTCAATAAGTTTGCTGATATTAAACAAAGAAAACTTAATTGAAACTTTGCAATGACTAACATGGGAGAAGCATGTAAATCAGGAATTTCAATCATGATGCTTCAAGTATTAACAGGATTAGTTCTAATTATATTCACATTCTCAATTGGTGTTGCTAACTACGGAGATATGGCTTCTGTAACTAACTATACAGCAGTATACCAAGGTTACAATGCAGTATTCATATTCCTTAACCTAGTTATAATTGGGGTAGCACAATCAATGTCACCAATAGTTGGTTACAATATGGCTACAAACAATCAAGCTAATGTTAAAAAAGCAAGACTTTATGGAATGGGGTCATCATTAGTATTCTCAGTAATATCTTGAATACTTATACTTATATTTGCTAAGCAAGTAATTGGAGTATTCTATACAGTTAATGGTAATAATTGAGATTACATCACATCAGGACAATGAGGAGTTCCATTAAAAACAAATGGAATGGAAGTAGCTACTAAAGTATTGAAATTGTTATTCTTAACATTCCCAGTAGCAGTTATGATCAACGTAAGTGGAACATACCTACAAGCAATAGGGGAGACTAAGAAATCTTCTTCAATACTATTTGGTAAAGTGTTTGGAGTTATTCCAATCCTAATAGTTTTAATAATATTACAATGATCAGGTATTGATCTAGTAACAGCAAATTGAGACTTCGGAGCAGGAACATTACCAGATGGATTATCAGTGGAAGCTAACTTAAATCTATTCCTAGCATTGCCTATTATAGATATAATATTCTTATTCATTCTAGTATGATTCTTAATTGATTCAGAAAATAAGATTATTAAAAAAATGAATAATGCCTAAGGCATTATTTTTTATATTATAATTAATATATGAGTAATAAAAACGTTTCAACACACAAAGAGACATTAAATAGAATGACTCCTAACTTCTTGATCAAGATAGGGGTTATATTAAATATAATATTCTGCTCAATAATGTCACTAATACTACCGTTAGTTATAATAACTATACCAGCTATTGCACTAAATGGATTATTGTTAGTACCCAGAGTAGATACAAAGAGATATTATGCTGTTTGAAGAATAATACCTATATTCTTAGTGTTATTGTTAACGACGATAATACTTCTATCATTCTTTTTCTTAATAACATTTGCTATTGAAGCATATTCAACATTCGCAGAATTTATAGATAAGTATATTATATTCTGAAGAAGAAGTCCAGTTATGCCTTCTGCAGATGTTGGAACTTGATTCGAAATAACAATGGGTGTTATTGGAGGATTAGGAGTTTCAGGAAGTGTATTCATTTCTTTAGGATGATATAAGAAAAAGGAAATTGGTATTATAGAGAAAACTGATAAATAAAAAAGTAGAGTTTAACTCTACTTTTCTTTTATTTAATGGCAACTCCAGCACCAATTCCACCTAATCCAACATGACCTACAACGGCCGCTGAGATTCAAGTTAGCGGAACATCTTCAATTCCTTTTTCTAAGAACTTAGCTCTTAATAACTCTAAATGTTCGTTATCTTCTGCTCTACCTAGAACAGCAATTAGAATTATAGGATTTAAACCTTTAGATTTCAATTCCTCAAACTTTTCAATAGTATTTTCAACTATCTTATCTAATGCTTTATCTTTACTTCTTGCTTTGATAACACCATTAGGATCAAGCATCCCATTAATTACAGGAGTAACAGGAGTAATCTTTAGAAGTGTTCCTGCCATATATGCTGCTTTTGATAATCTACCTGAAGCTTTTAGTCTTTCTAGATTATTAGGGAATAATCAAGCAAACATATTACCTCTTGTTTTATCAAATAATGCCATAAACTCTTCAAGAGAAGCATCCTTTTGTACTAATGAATGAATTTCTTCTTCCATAGCTATAATTCAAGGTGAAATAAATTCAGAATCATAGATTGTTACTTTATCCTCTAATCCAGCTTCAATGGCAGCATTTCTAGCTGCATTAGCTTGAGAAGTGAAGTGTTTTGTTAATGGTACATATAGAATGTGTTCTGCGTCTTCTAATGCTTTATTAAACTCTTCAATTATACTTTCTATTGAAGATGTAGAAGTTTTGAATTCAGTTTCACTTCCTAAGTTATCATATACTCATTCTAGAGTATAATCGATACCTGAATCTCCTTCTTTACCATCTATATAGAATTTTATAGGAACATAATAGTATCCTCTTGCTCTTGCTTCCGCTTCTGATAATCCTAAAGATTCAGAATCGAACATCATTGCTATTTTTTTCTTAGTCATAATTATTTTATTTCCTTTACTCTTACTAATTCTTTTAAACTAATATAAACTGATATTCCACAAGCACCAGGACCCATGTGGGCACTTTGCTCTGTGGAAACAGGTATTGTTATAACATCTTCTGCTTTAACATTAAATGCTTCAACAATTTTCTTGATCATTGTTTTTGTTAATTCTGATTTTGATGAATCAATAGTTAATAACTTATACTTAATTCCTTCATCTTCAATAACTTTTATTTCTTCTTTTTCAATTTCGATCATTTTATCCATGGCTTTTTCAACACCACGAGCTTTAGTTAGCTTCTCTTTATTTAAAGTACCATTCTCGATTGTTAAGATTGGTTTAACCTTTAATAAAGAACCTGCTAAGTATTGCATTTTACTTAATCTTCCACCTTTATAGAATCAATAGATATCTTCTGGAGATAAGTGACCTATAATATATGGTTTTGTTAGATCTAAGATTTTAATCATTGTTTCAATATCTGAATACTCTGATATTAATCATTCAAAATCTTCGATATAAACATTTAGTCATGGTGAAGATAATTCAGAATCATAAACAGTTATTCTCTTTTTGTATTCTTCATTTAAACTCATAACGTTTCTAACGCCATTTATAGTTCCTGACATTGCTCCTGAAACACCAATATATAATACTTCTTCATATCTTTCTAATGCTCAATCAAATGCTTTTTTAACATCATTACCATTAGGTAAAGAAGTTTTGATATCGATATTCTTTTTATCACCATCCATAGCCTTTAAAACTTCTTCTGTAGTTATATCAACTCCAGCTTTATAGTTTTTACCATTAATGATTACTTGTAAAGGGATAAAACCTATTCCTCTTGCATTAGCTTCAGCTTCTGTAAGTCCAGAAGTTGAGTCTAAAATCAATCCAATTTTTCTCATATTTGTCTCCTTGTTTAATCTCTTAAATTATATAATATAAATAACTATGAAAATAAATAAAAACACATTAACAACAGTATTAAATGCACCTGGTATTTCAGGTAGAGAAAGCTTCATTACAGAAATAGTGAAAAAGTCAATTAAGAAGAATGGATTAGAATTATCTTATGATAATCTAGGATCAATTTGAGGAACTAAGAAGTCTTCAAATTCTAAAGCTAAAACATTATTAATTGATGCACATATGGACGAAGTTGGATTTATGGTAACAAATATATCAGAACAAGGATTCTTATCATTCGAAGCTATAGGAGGAGTTTGAGGAAATATCTTAAACACTTCTAGATTAAGAGTATGAAATAATGATTTATCAAAATCTTATGTAGGAGTAGTTGAATGACCTGGTACAAACTCACACCAAAAAACAGGAGGAAATATTAAGATTGAAAATATGCTTCTTGATATTGGTGCTGAAAACAAAAAAGAAGTAGAAAAATGAGGAATAGAAATTGGTTCAATGATAACTTTTGAATCGACAGTAGAATTCAATGGTAATAGAGTTATTTCTAAGGCTGTAGATAACAGACTGGGGGTAGCAGCCGTATTATCAGCTATGGATTACATAAAAGATAAAGAATTTGATTACAATATTGTAATCGGTTGTTCAGTCCAAGAAGAAAGAGGATTAATTGGAGCAAGAACTTCATCATTCATGATTGATGCAGATTTAGCTATTGTTATTGATGTTTCACCAGCAACTGATTTCCCAGTTGGAAATGAACCTAAAGGAATTTTAGGTAAAGGAACAATGTTAAGGCATAAAGATGCTGCTACAATTTACAAAAGAAACACTATCGAATATTTAAGATCGTTAATGAAAAAGAATGATATTAAATATCAAGACTACTTTTCATTAGGAGGAACTAATGCTGGTACTATCCATCTTGCAAAAGAGGGTATTAAAACTATTCCATTAGGATTGGTTGCAAGAAACTTACACACTTCTTCAACAGTATTTGATATGAGAGACTTTGAAGAGACACTTAAGTTATTAAAAACTTTATTAAATGATTTGTCAACAAACAAGTTTAATAAAATATAATATATATAGGAGAAAAAAATGAACACAACATTATTATTACAAACAAGAGAAGCTAGCTCAGCAATTAATGGGGCATTATTAGCGTTATTAATCATATTAATCATTTTAGGGTTAATATTATTAATCGTTGCTCTTTATGCTGTTGCAGCAATGAGAAGAAGAACAGTTGTTCTTAAAAAAGTTGACTACCTAGTAGAAGATTTAACATATAAATCAGAGTCTTTAAATGTTTCTGTTGAAACTTTAAACAAGATTTCTAACTATGCACTTTCACTAGATGCTGTTTCTCAAAACAGTTTAAAATCAGCTATTAAATTAATTTCTGAAAATAGAAACTACATCTACTCAATTTTAGACAAGATGAGAAAAGACGTAGAAGCTAGGGAAGAAAAAGATAACGAATCAAAGAAAACAGTTTCAAGTTCTAAAAACACAGATAAGTAATGAAACCAATAATTATTATAATAGGTGGTCTAATTTCCAGTTATGTCGTTTCTAACTTAGAAGAAGACAAAGAAAAGGGATTAGATGAAGCAATTGGTAATCTAGTTAATAAATCAGAATATTGATATGATGAAATTCAAAAGTTCATTGCCAACACATTAGATGGTATTGAAGGTCTTGATTCAGAAACAATTAAAGTTAACATAGATGCTTTCATTGGTGCTTTAACAGATGCTGTTGAAGACTTATTAGAAATAGAAGATTTCGATGAAAGAGTTAAGTTTGTTGAAGACAAACTTTCAGAAGTTTCAGAGAACTTAATTAAAAGAATAAACAAATTAGAAAAAGGAACTGTTAAAAATGAAAATAAATAATCTAAAGAATGATCTATTATGAAGAGGTCTTTTAAAAGACGTAACTAATGAAGATTCATTTGCTAAAATAGTAGAATCAGAAGGTAAATTCTATGTAGGTATTGATCCTACAGCAGATTCTCTTCATATTGGACATTATCTTTCTCTATCCTTAACTAAAATATTATTTGAACATGGACTAAAACCAGTTATTGTTTTAGGTGGGTTCACAGGAATGATAGGAGATCCTTCTGGTAGAAATTCAGAAAGAGAAGTTGTTAATAGAGAAGTTATTAAAGAGAATGTAATTAAGATTTCTGCACAAGTTACAGATTTATTAAACAAACTAGGAATTGAAAATGTAGAAATAGTAGATAATACCATCTTCTATGATGAGATGTCAATTATTGATATATATCAAAACTACGGAAAGTTATTTAATATTAATACAATGCTTTCAAAAGAATCTGTAAAGAACAGAATTGATAATGGAATCTCATATACAGAGTTTTCATATCAAATGTTTCAAGCAATTGATTTCTTAAAGTTATACGAGAAACACGGAGTAACATTACAATTGGGTGGTTCAGATCAATGAGGTAATATTGTTGCCGGAACTGAACTAATTAGAAAGATTCATGGGGCTGAAGTTGAAGTTGCAGGAGCAACAATTAATTTATTAACAGATGAGAATGGTAATAAGATTGGAAAGACACAAGGTGTTCCAATGTGAGTTGATAAAAACAAAACAACTCCTTATACATTATTCCAATATTTAATAAATTTAACAGATGAGACAGCTAAGAAGCTATTATCTCAAGCAACAAACATTACTGAAGCTGAATATTCAGATGTGTTAAAGCAACAAGAAGAAGCGCCACAATCAAAAGCCATTCAAAATGAATTGGCTAAGAGATTAATTACTGCTATTCATAGTTCAGAAGATTTCGAACAATCTAAAGAACTTTCAAAACTATTATTCGAAGAAAGATATCAAGATATTAATCTTGAACAAATTGATTCATTAAAGAATATACCTTCATTAAATAATGAAGATGAGTTATTAATGGATTTATTAATAAAGAATGAGAAAATAAACTCTAGAAGAGAATATAGAGAACTGTTAGCTAATGGAGCAGTTAAAATCAATGGTACTTCTATTGATGACGAGAACATAAAGTTAACAAATGAATTCTTACAAGATAAAGTTGTGTTTATTAATTTAGGTAAGAAAAATAAATATATTATTTGAAAATAAAAGAGTATAATAATAGAGGAACAAAGAGGCATAATTGCCTCTTTTGTAAGGTAAAATATGAGAACTACAGTATGAGCAACAATGACTAAGAAAGCAAATGATTTCTATAAAACAAATTGAGCATTTGCATTCTTTATGACAACCACAACAGTATTTGCATTGATACAAGTACTACTTTATTCTTTAAACTTAATGCAAGTTAATGGATACTATCAAGATAATACACCTAATATAACTTTATCTTGAATATTATTAGTAGCATCAATATTTGGAACTTATTGTGGTTTCATTGGTGGAATCATGTTGTTCAGAGGTTCGTTGTCATTTGTTGTATGACAAAACATTTCTACAGTTATGGCAGTTATTACTCAATCATTAGCTCATATGTGATTCGGAGCAATAACTTCATTAGTGTTTGTGGGAATGAACTTCACTAGATTCTATGTTTGAAAACATAAGTTAATTGAAAAGTGAAACTTATCAACAGCTAAAGTAATGACTGGATCATTCATAGTGTTCATATCAATCTTATTAATAACAAATGCTATGGTTGTTGGGTTAGGAGAACAATTATATGGGGCAAGTAAATGAATGAAACCATATAATAGAGTGTTTGATGCAACAGCTGCTTCACTTAACTTAACTGCTTCATTAATAATGATGTTTAAGGTAAGATGAGCATTTGCTGTATACGCCTTAGCCAAAGTATTCTCAATTACTAACTATGCAGGGGCAGGATTAATCGTTCCTATTGTTCAAATGATGTTATTCTGAATAATGGATTTAACAGGATTCATTGGTTGATCAATAAAAGAGGAAGAAAGATAAAAAGAATAACCTTTTAGAAAGGTTATTCTTTTATTATAATTAATATATGAAGAAGATTTTAATAGGAACACACCTTTCATACTTGAAAGAAACACAATTACTAGGTGTTATAGAATTATCAGTGAAGATCGGTTCTAATTCAGGAGCATTCTATATTTCGAAATCAAGAAGTTATGATAAGTACGAGTTAAATAGAGAGGCACTTGAAAAAGCACATAAGTTAGCAAAAGAAAATAATATTGATGTTAAGAATTTTATTGTTCACTCCCCATTAATTGGTAACTTAGCAAATAAAGAAATAATCAAAAATATATTTCAAAAGACTGTTGATTCATATTTATCTGATCTAAAAGTAATGGAAGAATCAGGAATTCAATTATTCAACTTTCATCCAGGTTCTTGAGAGAATAGAGAACAAGGTATTAAGCAAATAGCCGATGGTATCAATTACTTGCATGAAGAAACTAAAGGTCATAATACAATATTATTATTAGAAACTATGATGGCTAAAGGTAATTTCATTGGTAGGACATTTGAAGACTTAAAAGAAATCATAGATTTAGTTAAAGATAAAAAAAGAGTAGGTGTTTGCATGGATACTTGTCATGTTTGAGATGCGGGTTATGATATTAAAAATAATTTAGATGGAGTTTTAAAAGAATTTGATGAAATAATAGGAATCAAATATCTAAAAGCTGTTCATGTTAATGATTCCCTAAATGACATTAGCAGTCATAAAGATAGGCATGCTAATATAGGCGAAGGATTCATAGGTCAAGAGGCATTAAATAACTTTGTCAACCATCCACTAATAAAAGAATTGCCAAAAGCAATAGAAACACCTATTGTAGGACAAGGTGATATAGAGTTAATCAAAAAAGAAATTGATAAATTAATCAAATAAATATTATTCACTTACTTTGTGTATAATTTAATAGAAATTAATCAAAATCATTATAAACGGAAGGAAATAGAATGAAAAAAACAACAAATAAAATTGTTTTAATAGGAGCAGGAGCCGTTGGGACTTCATTCCTATACTCAGCAATCTCTCAAGGTATTGCTGAAGAATACGGTATTATAGATATTAATGCTGAAGGTGCATTAGGTAACAAACTAGACTTAGAAGATGCTATCGGTGCTTTACCTTTTGGTGATGTAACAATCACTTCAGGAGGATACGAACAAGTATCAGATGCAGATGTTGTAGTTATTACAGCAGGTAGACCACAAATGCCAGGTGAAACTAGATTAGAAATGGTCGCAGATAACGCTAGAATCATGAAAGGGATTGCTACTGAAGTTAAAGCGCAAGGATTCAATGGAATCACTTTAATAGCAGCTAACCCAGTTGACGTAATGACAACAGTTTATCAAAAAGTAACAGGATTTGAAGCTAAGAAAGTAATTTCTTCATCTTGTTCATTAGACACAAACAGACTTAGATTAGAATTATCTAAAGTATTCGGTATTGCACCAGCAGAATTTGGAGCATTCGTATTAGGAGAACATGGTGATTCATCAGTTTCTACATTCGAACACGGAACAATCAAAGGTATTCCTATGAAAGAGTTCTATGCTGAAAAAGGTTTAACAGAAGAGAAACTTAAAGAAATGCATACTATAGTTTATAGAAAAGCTTATGAGATCATTGATAGAAAAAGAGCTACTTTCTATGGAATTGGAGCTGCATTAGCAGAGATTTCTAAATCAATACTTAAAGATGAGAACAAAGTATACGCTACAGGTTCATTATTAAATGGTGAATACGGAATGAGCGGAGTATATGCTGGAGTTCCATCAGTAATTGGAAAAGATGGAATCGTTAGAACATTCGAATTCCCATTATCAGAATCAGAAAAAGCACAATTCATTAAATCAGTTGAGACTTTAAAAGAAGCTACTGAAGCAGCATTAGCAGCAATTGAATAAAGTTATAAATAAAGAGTAAGTTTAACTTACTCTTTTTAATTAAATTTTAATTTATATAAATTTGGTATAATTTATTAGATATTATGGACATTTACGACATGGAATTTGCTATTAATGAAAAGTTAAAGCAATTCAAAGAGAAAAATATCAACGTTACAAAAGAAGATATTGAATCTTTTCTAGAAAAGGTTTATTTCAAGCATGAACAAGAAGGTAAAAGATCTTTAAACGCTTTTGTTAAAACAGACAATATAACTGATATTGTTAATTTTCTAATGTCTGAGGCCATAATTAATCCGAACTTTTAATTATGAATGAACAAACAATTAAGAAAACTAAAAAAATAAGTGGGATAGTACTATCCTCAGTTTTATTTGCTGCAACATTGGTTGGAGCATCGTTTGCTTATGCAGATACAGTTCAGAAGACACCAGGTTTAGATAATACATTTAATGATTATGCTAAGATTGAAGCTGATGTTTCATTCAAAGATAAAAACAAGAATATAAAAGACCTATCTAATTCAATTTATAAGACATTAGATTTCTTAGGTATGCAAGATGCACAAATACAAACTATAGGTAATAATAAAGTCGTAATCACAAACCCTATAAGTGCATATGGATATAAAGCCGAAAAAGGCGAATATAACTTAAATAATGATATAGATAAGCATTTTGAAACAACTATTAACAATAGTTACCAATATACAAAAGAAGTTGGAACACTAGCTTTATCATTATTCTTAGATGGAACTCTAGATATAAGGGATATCGAAGGAGATCCTGCTTTCATACAGAAAGAAGTTCAAGGAGTTAACAGATGAGTATTTGATGGAGGGATAGAAAACGGAGGTAGCTTCGGAGTAGAAGATTCTTCTTCAGGAACTTATGAAACAACAATCAGATCAGAGCAACCAATAAACTTCTTTGAGAGTGCTAATCTTAAGCATAGTAATGGACAACCTTCAATTACTCTTCAAATAAAGAGTAAAGGTAGCAACAGTGATGAATATATTAATATGTTCAAGGATTTTGATAGATATCTTGATCAAAACTCATCTACACAATATGTTGTTTGATTCAACTACTCTAAAACTTATGATTTAATAAATGAAGTAGACCCTTCAGGTTTAGCTAGTTCTTCATTATTTGATTATGTTCAATCTTCACAAAACCTAAGACCGTTATATCTAACATCATCAACAGGTTCAATCATGTCATCAAAATATAGTGATGTTGTTGAATTTAAAGGTGGTTTCAATGATAAGCAAGCTAAGTACTTTGTTGATAAGATTAACAACTCATCAGACTACAAATATAATAATGTTACTTTTATAGTTGTTACAAACTTACAAACTAAAATAATGATGATAGTACTAGCATCAATGGTATTGTTATTTATAATCATAGCTATATTTGCATTTGTTTGATACTTTGGATTAATTGGATTAATAGCAGATTCAATACTATTACTTAACTCATTAATAGTAGGTTTAATATTATCTTCTACAGGAGTATTATTAACTGCAATAAGTATTATTACTATTGGATTAATAACACTTTCATCAGCAATATTAATATTTACACTATTAAATATTTACAAAAAAGGAAATGAAGATAAATTCCATTCTATAAGTAAAGTAGCATTTGATAAATTTAAAAACTTTAACTCAAATGTATTCGTACCATTAATAACAATAGTTCTTATTTTCTATGGAGCAGGATTAATTGTTCCACAAATTATAGCTACAACACTTTATTTATTTGTTATTGGAGTTTCAATCTCATACATTATTGTTAATGTTGTATTATTCCCATTAGTATACATTATGGATCTAGCGACAGGATTCACAAGAGTTGAATATAATCAAAATTGAGATTACGTTTGTGGAAATGTTAAATCATTCAACCTAAATGTAAAAGGAAATGAAAATAAAAAACTATCACTTATTGGATTGATAATAACATCAGTATTAGTAGCAGCAACTGTTATTACAGGAGGGCTATTATTCAGTACTACTGATTCAGCAGTTAACTCTAACATGTTTGGAAGAGAAGATTATGTATATCAAGTTGTCGTAACAGAAGATATTGCTAAGATGGCATTAAATAAAGGATTCAATCAAGAAGTTGACAATGGAGAAATCTACACTTCTTGAAACTTCCAATATGCTTATGAAGCAACTGAAAGTAACAAAGAAGTTGTGGCAAATGCATTTGAAGATGCTGGTATTAAAGTAAACAGAACAGAAGTAGTTAGATTTGATGAAATCAAAAACTATGAAAGCAATTACGAAAGTAAGAAGACAATAGTTGGATCATATGGATACTTAATTTATTCAAATAAAGAAATTGATGCAAATCAATTTAAAAATATTAATGATTCACTATCAACAGATGTAATAAACGTTATTGAAGATGCACCTTCAACAACTACATCATTTAAAATGAGAGAAGGTTCTTCTTATGTTAATGGAACTTCTCAAAAGTTAAATAACTATACATATAACGTATTAGTTACTAAAGTAATTTACTCTGTTCTATTAATGTCATTAATTACATGACTAGTATTATTATTTGTTGGAGATTCAGGTGTTGCGTTAGCTTCATTCATTACTTCTACATTAGAGGTTATGATGATCTTCTCACCAATAGTATTACTATACCTACCATTCTCAATCTCGCTTGGATTCATAGTGGTTGCATTATCAGGTATCTCATTAATTAATAAAGTATTAATAACTAAGAAAGCTAAAGCTAGTGAAATTGATACTAATAAATGAATATTATCTGCTAAAGAGAATGCAATACTTCCAATGTTATTTGTAGGGTTCTTGTTATTCTTTGAATTATTCTTATTCGGAACATATAGATGAACAAGTGTTATTTCAATATTATTAGTAACTTTAATTTCAGGTATTGTTATGTACTTTAATCAAACATTTGTATTTGCTTATTTAGCAAGTTCATTATCAAGAAATAAAATACAAAGAAATGAAGAAAGATTAAAGAAAGAAATAGAAGAATCTAAAAACAAAAAACCAGGCGAAATAAGAGAAGAATATATTGAAGGGGTGAATATGTAATGATTAATAAAATTAAAGGAACAAGAGACTATTATGGTCTAGAAACATTAAAAATTCAAAAAGTATTTAACAAGCTAGAAGAAGTAGCTAACAAATATTCTTTAGAAAAAGTCATTACTCCAACAATAGAACAAACATCTTTATTCGATAAAGGTGTAGGAACTACAACAGATGTAGTTAATAAAGAGATGTTCACTTTCACAGATAGAAAAGATAGAAGCATTTCTTTGAAACCAGAAGGAACAGCCTCAATAGTTAGAATGGCAATAGAAAATAAATTGCTTGACAACAATCAAGAACAAGATCTATACTACATTTCACAAATGTTTAGATATGAAAGACCTCAAAAAGGTAGACAAAGAGAGTTCTATCAATTTGGAGTTGAAAGATTCGGTAAAGATGATTCATTCTCTGATGTTGAAACTATAATGATTGCATTAGAAATCATTAATGAATTAAACATTGATAAATATGAATTACAAATTAATACAATAGGTAATTCAGAAGATAGAAAAAATTATAATCAAGCTTTAAAAGAGTTTGTAGAAAGCAAATTAGATGTTTTATCTGATTATGCTAAAGAAAAATATTCAACAGGTAATGTTATAAGAATATTTGATTCAAAAATCGAAAGTGATTTATTAGCTCTTGAAGGAGCGCCTAAGATATCTGAATATATTTCAGAAGAAGCCAAAGCTAGATTTGAAGAAATAAAAAACTTACTAACTAAAAATGGAATCCAATATGTCGTAAATGGTAATTTAGTTAGAGGGTTAGATTATTACAATGATTTAGTTTTCGAAATAGTTTCAACTGATATTGAAAACTTAGGAAGTAAATCAACAATTATAGGTGGAGGAAGATACGATTCATTAGTTAATACATTAGATGAATCAAAAAACTCACCAGCAATAGGTTTTGCAATAGGGATAGAAAGATTAATGCTAGCAGCAAAAGATTACCTTGAGAGTAATGTTGAATCTGCTATTGATTACTTTATAGCTGTTGCATATCCAGAACCGGAAATGAAAGAAATTGCTTTAGAAATTTCTAATTCATTAAGATCTAAAGGTCAAAAAGTAAAAGTAGATTTCTCTAAGAGAAAATTACAAAAGAAATACGAATTAGCTGAAAAAGATAATTCAACAAACATAGTTATTATTGGTAATGAAATTACAGAAGGCAAAGTAACTATAAAAAATTTAAAAAACAATACTTCAGAAGTGAAGTTAATAAAGGAGATATAAAATGTTAGGAACACAAAGAGTAATTTCTAAACATGCATTAATCTTAATGGCAAGAGGTAAAACTGAAATTGCCTCACAAGTATTTGTGTATGATCACATTAGAGAAATAAGGGCTGATATCGAGGCTCTAGAAGTTAAGATATTAATGGACTACGATCAAAACTTTTTCAGAGTTTTCAAAGTAGAAGTTAATGAGCACATCAGTAAGGAAGAAGCAGTTAAAATGGTGCTTGACTTCTATAATAAATTATTAAATGCAAGTATGAAGTTATCAGAAGAAGAAAGAGATAACTTACTTGCCCAAAAACAAGCGCAAGCTGAAAAAATGAAAGAATTTCAAGCACAAGAAAATCAAGAATCAAAAGAAGAAGAATAAAAATGAATTCAAATAATTTTAATTTACAAATTCAAGATATTGGTAAGACAGTTCAACTGAAAGGTTGAATAAACAAATCAAGAAGATTAGGTGAACTAGTCTTTTTTGACATTAGAAATGGAAAAGATTTGGTTCAAGCCGTTGTTTCTTCAGATTCACAAGCATTTGAAACAGCAAATTCATTAAGAACAGAATACGTAGTATCTGTTGAAGGTAAAGTTGTTCAAAGAAAGGATGTAAATCCTAATATGACTTCAGGTCAAATAGAAGTTATTGTAGATAAATTAGAAATAATTAACAAATCAGAACAAACTCCAATGCTAATCAAAGATGAAACAGATGCTCTTGAAGCAAAGAGATTAGAATACAGATATCTTGATTTAAGAAGAAATGTAAATCAAGATATGATCGCTAAAAGATCGCAAATGAACAGAATAATAAGAGAGTTCTTTTATGGGAAGAATTTCCTAGAAATCGAAACTCCTATTATCACAAAACCAACTCCAGGAGGAGCAGGGGAATTCAGAGTATTATCTCAAAATCATGAAGGGAAGTATTATTCACTAGTTCAATCACCACAAATATACAAACAATTATTAATGTATGGTGGAATTAGTAGATATTTCCAAATTGCAAGATGTTTCAGAGATGA
Organism: uncultured Mycoplasma sp.; assembly: GCA_964445515.1. GTDB lineage: Bacteria > Bacillota_I > Bacilli_A > Mycoplasmatales > Hepatoplasmataceae > Tyloplasma. Next base: position 22,463 of record CAYUKZ010000001.1, read on the forward strand.
AGATTCTAGATCGGATAGACAATTAGAGTTTACACAACTTGATTTAGAGCTTTCATTCATAACACAAGAAGAGATAAGAGAAAATATTAATGAACTATTAAAAATATTAGTTAAAGAAATCAGAGGAGAAGAATCAATTGAGATTCCTGTGATGACTTATCAAGAAGCTATGTCAAAATATGGTTCAGATAAACCAGATTTAAGATTTGGCAATACTATATTTGATTTAACTGAAGAACTCAAAGAAACACCTTTAAATTTCATTAGCCAAGGAATAGCAGAAAACAAAAAAGTTAAAGCTATATACTTTGAAAATGAATTATCAAATAGCGAAATCAAAAAAATGGAAGAAGAAATTAAATCTCAAGGAGCTTCGGGGCTTGCTTGAGCAAAATTTAATGAACAAGAGATTTCAGGTTCTTTAAAATCTTTATCAGAAGATAATATTAAAGACATCAGAAATAAAATGAACATTAGTAAAGACGGAATCTTATTAATGATCATAGATGAAGAGAAAAAAGCTTTAGAATTTATAGGAAGAGTAAGAATATCTATTGCTAAAAAGTTAGAAATCATTGATGAAAGAAAATTAGCATTCACATGAGTCATTGACTTCCCATTATTTGAAGAAAATTCAGAAGGGAATGTAGAATCAATGCATAACCCTTTCACTTCTATTAAAGAGGAAGACAAAGAGAAGTTTAAAACATTAACAATCAATGATAAAAAAGAGTTATTAGAAATAACATCAAATGCTTATGATATTGTACTAAATGGATTCGAAATAGGAGGAGGTTCAATAAGAATCTCTGACTTCCAAGAACAAGATAAAGTATTTGAATTGATAGGAATAACAAAAGAAGAGATAGAATCTAATTTTGGTTGATTCCTAGAAGCGCAAAAATATGGAATTCCAGAACATGGAGGAATTGCATTAGGTCTAGATAGAGTTTTATCTATATTATTAAATAAAAACTCTATTAGAGATGTTATTGCTTTCCCTAAAACATCACATGGTACAGATGAGATGATGAAAGCACCAATTGAATTAAAATAAAGTAAAGTAGAACAATTATGTTTGGATGAATAAAGAAGAATAAGAAATACAGAATACTTTCCATAGATGGTGGAGGCATGAAAGGTGTCTTCACTGCTTATGCATTATGAAAGCTTGAAGAAGAATATAATATCGATGTCAGAGATCACTTTGATATGATAGTAGGTACTTCTACGGGAGCATTAATTGCAGCAGCCTTATTAGTAGGACAAACAGGAAAGCAAATTTATGATTCTTATATAGACCCTAACAATCCAATATTCTCAGAAAAGAGAACAATGAAACAAAGATTAGGAACACATTTCTTAGCTCAATATCCAGATAATGGAATAATTGATTACTTAGAAAAAGAAATAGGCGATCACACATTAGAAACATTATATAAAAAATCTAAGAAAAAAGATTTCGCATTCTTTGCAACAAACTTTACTAAGGCCAAACCAATTATTTATGGTTCACCTTCATTAAAACATTCAAAAATCACTAAAGATGACGTTCCTATGATAGAAATATTAAGAACAACCACATCTGCCCCTTTCTTCTTTGATCCCGTAAAGGACAAAGAGACAGGAAATCTTGTTATTGATGGAGGGTTATGAGCAAATAATCCTTCATTAGCAGGAGTTAATCTAGCAATGGGTGACTTAAGAAAGAAAAAGGATGATATTGAAGTGCTATCCTTTGGTCAATCATTCACTTCAGACTTAAACTTTAAATTTTACTCTAAAACAGAAGTTATTAAAAATCCAATGAAAGGTCAATTCATACAATTGCTGCTTTCTTCATTGGCACTAAATCAAAATTCACAAACTATATTAGTTAAAAACTTACTAGAAGACAGATTATATAGATATGAACCAGAGCACGAGCAAAAAGCCGTTGCTATAGATAAAGTGGATACTAAGTTTTTAAACTATTCTAAAGTATATTGACAAAAGAATAAAAAGTCATTAGTTAAATTTATAAAGACTGGTGAAAACACTAAAAAATAAGAAGAGAAAAGGTATAATTAATTTATATGTTATTAAATAATTTATTAAAAATTCAAGATACAAATACATTTACAACTCAAATATCAGATGGGTTGAATTATTTCTTGATATTCTTAATGTTTGCATTCATAATATCAAGTATTGTGGCTGTAATATACTTTTCAAAATGACTTACATTAGGTCCTAAAGTTAAAAAGAGATGAAATAAGATCTTAGGTAAGAATAAAGAAGAAAAAAACAAAGATGGTGTATCTATTATTAAAGGAGAAGTTGTAGTTGATGCTAATTATGAAAAAGAACTTCTAAAGAAAATAGAAGAATCTACTTCACCACAGCAAAAACTAGATTATCAAGTTAAACTTGAAGTTCACCAAAAAGAAAAACAAAAAGCCGAAGACAAAATTAGGCAAATCGAAGAAGATAAACTTGCTAAAATTCAAGAAAAAGAAGATAGAGCAAGAATTAAATCTGAAGCTAAAGAAGAAGCTAAGAAGATTAAAGAGCAAAACAAGAAGGGATAAGGAGAAAGATTATGGGATGAGAAATTTGAGGAATTATAGCTATATGTATTATTCCAATCATTATATTCTTAACATTCTACATTACTAGAAAGTTAATAGAAAAACAACTAAAACAAAACCCGCCTATCACAGAGGCACAAATTAGAGCAATGTTCATGTCAATGGGAAGAAAACCATCTGAAGCTCAAATCAAATCAACAATGAACGCAATGAAAAACGCTAAAGGTAACCAATACCAAAAGCGTAGATAGAGAATTTGAATTGAGCCTTTAGGCTCATTTCTCATATTAAAAATAAAATTGGTCTTTTGTACACAGACAGTAAAGAATGTATGTTAACGAAAAAATTGAAAGGATTAAAGTAAATTATGGCTAAACAATATGATGCATCGGCTATTGAAGTCGTTGAAAATTTAGAAGCAGTTAGAAAAAGACCTGGTATGTATATCGGTGATACAAACTCAAAAGGTCTTCACCACCTAGTTAAAGAAATAGTTGATAACTCTATCGATGAACATTTAGCTGGTCATGCTTCAAAGATACATGTAACATTAAATGCAGACAACTCTGTAGTAGTAGAAGATAATGGTAGGGGTATTCCTGTTGATATCCACCCTAAAACAAAGAAATCAGCAGTAGAAACTGTATTCACAGTTCTTCATGCAGGTGGAAAATTTGGTGGAGAGAATTCAGGATATAAAATGTCAGGAGGACTTCATGGAGTAGGTTCTTCTGTAGTTAATGCTTTATCAGAATACTTAGAAGTTACAATTTGAAAAGGTAAAAAAGAATACAACATTAAATTCACTCAAGGTGGATCAAAATCAACTGGATTAAAAGAAATTGGGGCAACTAAGAAACAAGGGACAAGAGTTTCATTCAAACCTGATAATCAAATGTTCTCTACAATTAACTTAAAAGGATCAGAGATATCTCAAAGACTAAAAGAACTTGCATATCTAAACCCAGGAGTTAATATTGAGTTCGTTGATAATAAGAACGAAACAAAAGAAACATATCATTATCCAGAAGGAATATCAGCTTATGTTGAGAAGATAGCTGAATCACAAAAATCAATTACTAAGGTTTATGGATTCGAATCTTCAAATGACAAAATACAACTTAAAGTTGCTTTTAAGTATACAACTTCAAATCAAGAAAACATCCATTCATTCGTTAACAACATTATTACACCTGAAGGTGGTTCACACGAGACAGCATTCAAGACGGCTTTAACAAAAGCGGTTAATGAATACTCATCAAACAACAAACTTCAACAAGGTGGTAAGCCTTTAGAAGGTAATGATATTAGAGAAGGGTTGTATACTGTAATCTCAATCTATTTAGTTGAAGAACTATTGCAATTTGAAGGGCAAACAAAATCAAAACTTTCTTCTAATCAAGCTAGAGCTTATGCAGAGCAAGTTATTTATGAAAATATTAAGCATTACCTTAACTCTAATAAAGCAGAAGCAATTGATATTATAAAGAGAGCTTATGCAGCTAAGAA
>CAYUKZ010000001.1:26641-40595 GCA_964445515.1 uncultured Mycoplasma sp.
GAAGAACTTTCTACAATGATTCATGCTATTGGTGGTGGATTAGGTGATGACTTCGATAAGAAGAAAGCAAATTATGGAAAAGTAATAATCATGACCGATGCCGATACTGATGGGGCTCATATTCAAACGTTACTATTAACATTCTTCTATAGATTTATGAGAGAGCTAATAGATAATAAAATGATCTATATAGCTATGCCTCCATTATTTAAGATTACTAAAAAATCAAATAAAGAAGTTACATATGTTTGAAGTGATGAAGAGTTAGAAGAAATTAAATCTAAAAATAAAAACCTTGAAATACAACGTTATAAAGGTTTAGGTGAAATGAACTTCGAGCAATTATGAGACACAACTATGGATCCTAAAACTAGAACATTAGTTCAAGTTACAGCAGAAGATGCTGAACAAGCAAATAGAATTATTGAAATTTTAATGGGACAAGACCCTTCTATTCGTAGAGAATGAATAGAAGAGAATGTTGAATTCTCATTAGAAGATAAATTTGTAGATGAAAGCAAAGATTCAGATATTTCAGAGGAGGTGGAAGAATAATGGCAACAACTAAAAAGAAAACAGGTGCTGCAAAAGCAGTTGAAAATATTTTAAATGGAACTCTTGATAATTTAATTGGAGAGAAGTTCGGAAATTATTCTAAATACATCATCCAAGAAAGAGCTTTACCAGATTTAAGAGATGGATTAAAACCAGTTCAAAGAAGAGTTCTTTATGCAATGCAAGATTTAAGGTTAACTCATAAATCACCTTATAAAAAATCAGCCAGAGTTGTCGGAGATGTAATTGGTAAGTATCACCCACATGGAGATACATCAGTTTATGATGCAATGGTTAGACTAGCCCAAGAATGAAAAGTAAATATGCCTTTAGTTGATATGCATGGTAATAAAGGTTCAGTAGATGGTGATTCACCAGCTGCTATGAGATATACTGAAACTAGATTAGGTAAAATATCTTCACAACTATTAGTGGATATTGATAAAGATTTAGTTCCATTCTCACCTAACTTTGATGATTCAGAGTTAGAACCTACAGTATTACCAGCTAGATACCCTAACTTATTAGTTAATGGTTCTACAGGTATTGCTTCAGGTTATTCAACAAATATACCTCCACACAACCTTAAAGAATTAATAAAAGCTTTAATATACATTTTGAAAAATGATTCAGTTACATTATCAAATATAACTAGATTCATTAAAGGGCCTGACTTCCCAACGGGAGGTAGCGTTTCTTCTTCCAAATCAATTAAAGAAGCTTATAGAAGTGGTAAAGGTAAAGTTGTTATAACTTCTACTTGATCATTCAATGAAAAGGCAAAACAAATTGAAATAACTGAAATACCTTATGAAGTTAATAAATCAGATCTTGTTAAAAAACTTGATGACTTAATCAGAAATAATAAAGTACCTGGAGTAAAAGAAGTAAGAGATGATACTGATAGAAAAGGTCTTCAAATTACTTTATTATGTAAACCAGAAATAAATGTTGATTTAGTTATGAATTACTTATTCAAATCAACTGACTTAAGAAAGAACTATTCTTTCAATATGGTTGCAATTAAAGATAAGAAACCAGAATTATTAGGTTTATTAGATATACTTCAATCATTCGCTGACTTCCAAATTGAAATCTACACTAAACTTTATAAGTTTGAATTAATTAAACTAGAAAAGAGATTAGAAATCGTTGAAGGTTTAGTTAAAGTTGTGGATATTATTGATCAAATTATTGAATCAATTAGAAAATCAAAAAATAAAAAAGAAGCCAGAGAAGGAATAATGAAGAAGTTCGGATTCACTGAGAATCAAGCTGAAGCAATTGTTACTTTAAGACTATATAGATTATCTTCAACTGACTTAAGCGAACTAGAAGAAGAGTTAAAACTTCTTAAGAAATCAATAACTCACTTCAAGAAAGGTATTAAAAATAAAGAATACCTAAAAGAGAATATAATCAATGAATTAGAAGCTCTTTCTAAAGAATATTCAATTGAAAGAAAATCTGTAATTGAAGAAGAAATTGAAGAAGTTAAGATTGATGAAAAAGATCTTATACAAGAAGAAATGGTTTGAGTATCCGTTACTCACCAAGGTTACATTAAAAAGATTTCACAAAGATCTAAAGATGCAGCTGAAGAGTCTACATTTGGTAAAAGGGAAGATGATATCATCATCTCTATGACACAAACATCAAATCTATTCAACCTTGTATTATTCACATCACAAGGTAGATACTTCTCAATTCCTATCTACAAGTTAAATGACTCTAAATTCAAAGATATAGGTGAACATATTTCTAAATTCACATCTTTAGATGCTCTTGATAGATTAGTGGCAACAGCTATTGTTCAAGATTTCAATAGAAAAGGAGAACTAATCTTCTCAACTAAGAACGGAATGATTAAGAGATCACTTATTAAAGACATGACAGTTTCAACGAATAAAAGAGGAGCTAAATTCATGGGAGTTAAAGATGGGGATGAAGTTATCTCTGTATCAATACTTACAGACAAACAATCATTTATTACTTCAATAACTGAAAAAGGTTATGGAGTTAGATATGTAGCAGATAACCTTTCTACAATCGGTTTATCTGCATCAGGAGTTAAAAACGTTAATGTAGCTCCAGAAGATAAAGTTGTAGCAACTCTAGTTAACACAATTAAAGATGTCGATAAAGGGGACTCACAACTAATCATTGTTACTCACAATGGTAAAGCCAAGAGAATGAGAACAAATGATGTTAAAGCCCTTTCAAGGGCCTCTAAAGGAGCCCTGATAGCTTCACAAACTAAATCTAACCCATATAGAATCATTAATGGATTCAATCTAGATATAACAGAGAATATTTATATATTAACTGATGGAGATGAAAACCTAAATCTAAGGCCTAAAGGAGATCTTGCTATTACAGATTCTTCTACAGGATTAACACAATATGTTAAGAAGGCAGGTATTAAGCTTTCATTCAACGATTTAACACTTTCATTAGATGAATTAAACGATTATAGCAAAACCCAAGAGACAAAACTTGAGATTGAAGCTAAACAATTAGAATTAGATGATCTATTAGATGATTTCTAAAATGGAAAAATATAAGACAACCTAGGTTGTCTTATTTTATTATCATTTTTTTGGATAATTCCATTTCTAGAGTTGTTTCTGACTTTAAAGATATGAAACTTTCCACTTTGTAGTTATCAATATTGTCTTTTGTGTGTCTAAAACTGTATTCTTGATTATCTCTAAGCAGATCTTTACCGCTATCATTAGTTGCAAGAATGATTTCTTCATCACTTCCTTCTAATTCTAGTGTAAACTTCATAATCTCTCTTCTCAATTTAGCTTTAGTAAATGATTTATTATGGGATGCTTCAATTAGAGAGGATAATTTATCAAATTTACTTTCTGCCAATACATTTTTAATGTACTTAATAACGTTATTGTCAGAATTAGTTGTCACTAGCTTACCAATTATTATATCTGAGTAATCATCAAGGTTCCTAATTACATTAGAATCAACCAATGACTTATCATTATGCATTCCGCTTCATAAATCTTTACGAATACTTGATGCTGATGATCAAGTTGAGTTACTTTCTCTTAAAACTCTATTAAAGTTAAAGTTGTAACCTTGTTTCTTTGCTTCTAATACATAACAAATACCCAAAGTATCATTAGCTTTTAATTCTTTGCCTATGAAAGACTCAAAAGCCCTTGGTAGAGAGTGGTGTTCTTTCTTTAATCTTTCCAATTCTCTAGGTTCTTTAATTATTTTATCTACTATGACTTCTATTTCATCTACTCCTAAACTTTCTGAACCAAAATACACTTTATCAACATTATGTTTATTAAAAATATCCATAGCTTTCTTAGCAAATATGTTGGCATTATTCAATACAAAAAATGGAGGTATTTCAACCACGATATCAACACCATTTTCAATAGCTGATTCTGCTCTTGTTCATTTATCAAAAATAGAAAGTTCACCCCTTTGCACAAACTGACCGCTCATGGCAGCTAATACTATTGCATTTGGGTTTTCTTCTTTAACAATATCTATTAATCTTTTATGTCCATTATGTAATGGATTAAATTCCACTACAATACCTACAATTTCTTTTTTCATACTACTATATATATTATAATTAAAGTATATGAAAAAAATGACTTCAAATGAAATTAGAAATATATGATTAAAATTCTTTGAATCTAAAGGACATAAGATTATGCCTTCAGCTTCATTAGTTCCGGTGGAAGATAATTCAATATTATGAATTAATGCTGGTGTTGCGGCATTAAAGAAATACTTTGATGGATCAGAAACTCCACCTTCACCAAGAATGACTAACTCACAGAAAGCAATTAGAACAGGTGATATTGAGAATGTTGGAATAACAACTAGACACCATACTTTCTTTGAGATGCTGGGTAACTTCTCAATAGGGGATTACTTCAAAAAGGAAGCTATTGAGTTTGCTTGAGAACTATTAACAAGTGAAGAATATTTCGGAATAGATAAATCATTATTATATATAACAGTATTCAAGGAAGATGAAGAGGCTTTAACTTATTGAAAAGAAATAGGTATTCCAGATGATAGAATATTCAAAATGGATAGAGATACAAATTTCTGAGATTTAGGTTCAGGTCCTTGTGGTCCATCTTCTGAGATTTTCTTTGACAAAGGTCCTGAATTCGATTCAAGGTCAGCTAAAGAACTAATAGAACCAGATTTAGAGAATGATAGATATATTGAAATATGAAATATCGTATTTTCAGAGTTTAATAACGATGGTCAAGGTAATTACACTAAGTTACCTCAACAAAATATAGATACGGGAGCTGGGTTAGAGAGAATCACTTCAGCATTCCAAAATAAACCTTCAAACTTTGAGACTGATTTATTTGAAGAAATCATTAAAACTATTGATTCAAAGACTAAGTATAACTACTTATGAGAATATATTCCTAAGAAATTAGAACAAGAAGATCATAAACAATTCTTAATTAACTCTTGATATAAGAAGATAGCAGATTATATAAGATCTGTATCATTCGCAATATCTGATGGAGCTATTCCAGATAACTCTGGTAGAGGTTACATAATAAGAATGCTTTTAAGAAAAGCAGTTATCAACAGAAACAAGTTAGAAATAACAGATAAATTCTTACATGAGTTAGTAGAACCACTTGTTAACACAATGGGTGAATACTATCCTTTATTAAAAGAGAAGAAACAATTAATAATAGATATAATCAAGAAAGAAGAAGAACAATTCGATAAAACATTATCTCAAGCTGTTGAGAGAATGAATAAAGAAATTGAAAGTAATGGACTTGACGAAGAGAAAGCTTACAAACTACATGAAACATTTGGGCTTCCATTAGATTTATTAAGAGATATAGCTGAAACTAGAGAAGATATTAATTTAGATTGAGATAGAATTGATGAAATAGATAAAGAATTCAAACTTAAATCTAAAGGTAATAAAGAAGTGGAAGCTATGAAGATACAAGATGATAAATTTAGAGGTCTTGGAGAAACTGAATTCATAGGTTATGAAGAATTAGAGTGCACAACCAATGTTAAACACATAGATGGAGAATACGTCGTATTTGATAAAACACCATTCTATGCAACTTCAGGTGGACAAGAGTCAGATTATGGTTTAGCCAACTCTAAGCAAGTTGTAGGTGTAGAAAAGAATGCTGAAAAGACATTCATTCATCATATTCCTGGACATGAATTTGAAGTTGGCCAAGAAGTTCAATTAAAAGTTGATGAAAAAAGAAGGTTTGGACTTACTAGACATCACACTTCTCACCATTTAATAGCACATGCTTTTGATCATGTTGTTGGAGAAGTGATGCCACAATCTTCTTTCAAGGCAGAAGAGAATTACATTAGGTTTGGATTCACAACTCAACAAGACATAAATGAAGATATTGTTAATAAAGCACAAGAATTCGCTAACCAATGAATAAAAGAAGAGAGAGAAATTACTATTGAGGAAGTTTCTTTAGAAGAAGCTAAAAACAGAGGAGCCCTATTCTTACAAGGTGCCAAATATGGGGATGAAGTAAGAATAGTGACGATTAAAGATTTAGTTATCGATATGTGTGGAGGAACACACTTAAGCAATACTAAGGATGTAGAGGAAGTATTGATAACAAATTATGAGAAAAAAGGTTCAGGTAACTGATCATTCGATCTTGTAGCAGGTAAAGAAAATGTTGCTAAAGAAGTAATTAATATTAACAACGGTGTTAAAGAAGATATAGTTAAACCTTTAATAAACAAAGTTGAAAATATCAAGAATAAATTAAATGAATTAAATATCAATATGGAATTAGACTTTAATCAACGTATAGAAAACCTTGATGATACTAGTTCTTCATTCAAGAAATCAGCATTAGACTTATCTCAAGAGATAGGTAAAGAAATTTCTAAAATAAACAACACTTTAGTTTCAGAAATGGAAAGAATTATTGAAGATAAGAATGAAGAAATTATTATCATAGAATCTTCATTATTAAATATTCAAGAAATAACAAGACCAATGTTAAATAAAATAGATCATTTAGATACTAAGTTGGCTATTGCAATTATTAATAATGAAGAAAAGATTACATTTGGTTTTATTTTATCAAGCGATTGTGTAAATGAAGGAAATGTAAATAGAATAAAAGAACTTGCAGAAAAATACGAGTTAAGAGGTAATGGTAAAAAACAACAATATATATTTGGTGGTAGAAAATTTGATACTACACAAATACTAGAGGAGATCAAAGGATGAGAATTCTAAGTTTAGATTTAGGAATTAAATCCCTTGGAGTTTGTGTATCAGACCCTTCAAACATAATTGCTATTCCATTGGAGAATTTTATGTTTGAAAGAGAAAAATGAGAAGTTGCTATCAATAGAGTAGTTGAACTTACGAAAGAATATAATATAGGCACTATATTATTAGGACATCCATTGAGAACGGATGGACAAAAATCAGAGATGACTTTAATGGTTGAATCTTTTTATGAATTATTGAAAAATAAAGTAGATGCAAAAGTAAAGTTATTCGATGAAAGATTCTCGACTCAAAGGGGAGTTGAGTTATTAATGAATAAATACAACGATAAAGAAAAAGTTACTGAATATAAAGATATGGCAGCGGCTTATGTAATGCTAGTTGATTATTTATTGTATAATAGTTAGGAGATATATGGAAAGAAAGTTAATATTAGTAGCAGGTGGAACAGCATCTGGTAAAACTATGATAGCTGAGATATTAAAGAAAGAATATTCTGCAGCTGGTATAGAGACAACTCTAATGAGTATGGATAATTACTACAAATCAATTGATTCATTACCTGAAGAGAATGGTATGGATGTGAATTGAGATTCTCCTAAAGTAATTGATTGAGATCAATTCAATGCAGATTTAAAGAAATTAATGAATGGAGAGAATGTATTTAAGAAAACTTATGATTTCGAAACATTTTCACACCCAGGAGAAGAAGTTGAGTACATTTCTAATGAAGTGATAATAGTCGAAGGTTTATTTGCGCTATTATCAAGTGAAGTTAGAGAATTAGCTACTTCTAAAATATTTGTGCATGCTGATGATGATATAAGATTAATAAGAAGAATCAACAGAGACAGCAATGGAAGATATAAAGAAGGATTTGATCTTGATGTATTTATGAATAAATGAATAAAAGAAATCAAACCAATGCATAAGAAATATATCAAGCCAACAAATGAACATGCAGACTTCATTATAAAGAATAATGAAGAATTCGTTGGCAAAGAAAAAGAAAGAATGCTAAATTTATTGCACTCAATAATGATAAAATAATAGTATAAGGAAAAAGAATATGGCAAACGAAAAATTCAATATTGGTACTAACCTTGATGATTCTAACAAAATAGAATTAACATCTCAAGGTAAGAAAGACCTAGAACATAAATTAAGAGAATTAATTGATATAGAAAGACCTAAAGTTCAAACTGAACTTGCTGAAGCTAGAGCTCAAGGTGATCTTTCTGAAAATGCTGAATATGATGCAGCTAAAGATAAACAAGCAGAAATAGAAGCGGAAATAGCAAGAATCGAAGATGTACTTGCAAGAGCAAAAGTTATTAGAACTAGTCATAACTCAGATGAAGTTAGAATAGGTTCAGAAGTAACATATAAAAAAGGTTCAGAGAGTAAAACTATAATCATTGTTCCTGAACATGAATTCGATCCTTTTGCTCCTATTGCAAAAGTAGGGGCAAACTCACTTTTTGCTAAAGCTATTATGGGAGCAAAAGTAGGGGAAGAGATTTTAATTACTACAGAAAAACAATATAAAGTAGTTATTGAAAAGATTTCATAATATAAAACAAGAGTAAAAACTCTTGTTTTTTATATCAATATATTCTATATAATTATTATATATGGCAGCAGAAGATATAATAAGAAAAGCTTTAGAAGAAGAAGATCCGATAGTAGTTGAAGAAGTGGTTAAATACACTTCATTTAAGTATCTGGGTACTTCTACAAACGTAGATTTATATATCCATACTGCAAAGAAATATGTTGAGACTAAAATCAAATCAAATATCTTAATAATAAAAGATGTAGTTCAAGAACTAGAAGGTAAAACAGTTAGAGATGTTTATATTAATCGTATAAAACAAGAATTAGAACTTAAGCCTTTAAAATCTAAAAAGAATACTATAGGTTTAATTGATATAAGTGATATATCAAATGACAAAACAAGTGAGTTCTCAGGGGAGAATGATATTGTTGATGAAATATTCAAATACGAGTCATCAGTGCTAAGTAAAAGCAAGGTTACACTTCATTTACATAATCCCGTTCTTAACAGAGAGTGAGTGGAAGAGGTTCAAATGTCTGTTGTTAAGAATAAGCTTTCTATAAAAAGAAGGGCGCTATATAATAAGATTAAACAGTTAATTGATCTTAAGTATGTGGCCAATAACAACGATACAAAAGAAGTTATTGAATTATTAGGGTTAAATTAGCCCTTTTTTTATGGTAAAATTATTATATGTGATGAAATAATCACAGCAACCGCTCTGATATAGGTTTTAAAGCACAGCACCTATTTAAGGCGAGTCTATGGAGGTTTAAATATGGCAGAATATGCTATTATCAAAACTGGCGGGAAACAAATTAAAGTTCAAGTCGGTGAACCTATTTGAGTAGAAAAACTAGAAGCAGAAATTGGAGAAAAAGTTTCATTCAAAGAAGTTCTAGCTCATTCAAATGGGACAAAATTATCATATGGTAAACCACTTCTAGATGGAGAGGTTATCGCAACAGTCCAAAAACAAGGAAAAGGTCCAAAATTAACAATATTCAGAACAAAAGCTAAGTCTAACTGATCAAGAAAACAAGGTCACAGACAACCTTATACAAGGTTATTAGTTGAGGAAATTAAAGTAAAATAATTTTTACTTTAAAGTAAGGAGAATAAAAGATGGCACATAAAAAAGGTGTTGGTTCTACTAAGAATGGTCGTGATTCGGCCGGTAGACGTTTAGGACAGAAAATTTCAGATGGACAAGTTTGTACAACAGGAATGATTATCTTCAGACAAAGAGGAACAAAAATACATCCTGGTAAAAATGTTGGTAGAGGTGGAGATGACACGCTATTCGCATTAACAGACGGTGTTGTAATGTATGATAAAAAAAGAAATAAGAAGAGAGCAAATGTTATTTCTTCTGAAGAGTATTCAAAATTAAAGAATGCTTAAAAAATAAAGGGGTATTAACCCCTTTTTTATTTTGATATAATTTTATTAACATGAATATAAGTGAAAAAATAAACTGAATAAAGAAACAAGTGGAAGAAGCTGGTGCCGAAGGTGTTGCCATAGAGATTGATGGAACATTACAATCAGCAGTTTGTGCAGCACTAGGTAAAAGAGCATTCCCAAATGACTTCTTTTCATTCTTTGTAGGAATTAATAATGAAAGAGAAACAAAAAGAAACTATTTAAGAATAACAGAATCACTTGGATTGAATATAGTTCATATTGATCTAACTGAAATATACGAGAATTATATAAAAGAAGTTTTTGAAATAGCTAATCCTTATCAATCACCAGAAATATTTGAACATTATCATAAGACAGGTGAGGCACCTGTAGATAAAAGTTATCTTGAATCAGATAAAATCAATATGATTAGAAGTGATGTGAAGGAAACTCTTGTTGAGTTAGCAATTGAATCACAAGCTACAAAAAGAAACTATTTAGTTCTGAATTATGATAAATTCTTAAATGAAGAAGATAAAGAAGATATGATTGACCTAGCATTAGAGTTAGGAATAAATGAAAATGTCATTAATATAATTAAAGGTGAATGAAATGAGTAAAAAAGTACTTGTAGCATTAATGAATGGTTTCGAAGAAACTGAATACATTGCAGTAAGGGATGTATTAATAAGAGAAGGAATAGAGGTGGAATCTATTTCTTTAACAGGGGATAAATTATTGATAGCAAACCATAATACTCAAATAGCAGCTGACTTTGTACATGGTAAACAAAACATCACTTTAGATGATTATGATGGATTATTCATACCCGGTGGATTAATAGGTGTTGAAAATCTTGATAATTCAGAAGTATTCGAAGGAATACTTAATGATTTCTATATGAATAACAAATTCATAGGAGCGATATGTGCTGCGCCAATGTTATTGGCTAAAAGAGGTATGCTAAAAGGTAAGAAAGCTACTTGTTTCCCAGATAATAAGATAATAAACACATTATTAGATAATGAATGTGAATATATTAATGATGTTAACTATATCACTGACGGAAAGATTGTCACTGGTAAAGATATGACTTCATCTATAATATATGGTTATGAATTAGCTAATAAGATAAACGATTGAAAATAAGGAGATAATATGAAGAATTACAAACAATGTCAATCATGTGGAACACCATTTAATAAATTACCAGAAAATGAGAAAGTAAGTGAAAATGAGATGTATTGTACACTTTGCTGAAAAGACGGAGAGTTCATTTACCCTGAACTAACACTAGAAAGAATGCAAAAAGAAGTTTATGATAAGATCTTAGAATTCACTAACTATCCTAAATTCATAGTTAAAACACATGTAGATTCTATTAAAAATCTAGAAAGATGAAAAAAATAAAGTTGCTTAAACTTTATTTTTTTATTTCTAAAAGAAATGATTAGTAATAAATTAGTAATATTATATATTTTTTTGGTTTTGATCTTACTTTTGATATATAATAATAATGTAAACAAAATGAAACAAATTAAACCAAACTACAACCTATTTTACGCTATGATTAACAACAATTTCGCATTTGCTGTTAAGAATTTCTAATAGGTTAATAACTAATAAAGTTTAATTGAATTAAGATAAATTAGTTTGAAAATAATAAGACACAAATACTTATTAATCTATTAGAAATAAAGGATTAATAAGTATTTGTTTTTATAAGGAGCAAATTGGAAAGAAGTAAGTTAGGGTTTTGTTCGGTTTACATAAAGGAAAATAAAGAAAGGAAAAACAATGGGAAAATTTTGAAAGAAAAATAAAGCAGCATTCACAGGTGTATTACTAGCAGTTTTAGGTATTTCGGGAATCGTTGGATTAGGATATTATTATTCTAAATCTGATATTGGATTTGACTATATTGGTATAGGTCCACAAATACCTAATCTTAACTACAATACCAGTACAGGTAATGTTTACCAAGTATCAGGTCTATTAACTGAAGGTTTAATAACTCCAGGTACAAATTTCGCTACTTTACAAAATTTAATAGAAGATGAGTTAGTTGTTAATGGTACTCAAAATTCAATAACTGATAATAACTTAACTTCAATACAAGAATACAAAGCAGCTTCTATTAAGGTGCTAATGGAAATATCAAAAGATTTAGATAGTAGTACGTATAAGGAATTAAATGAAAATGAAAAGGCAGTTTCTATCCTTGCTTCTGATGATGAAAGTAAATTTGAAGAACTTCAAAAACTTGATGGGATAGATTTACTTAAACAAACAGAAGAAAAAGCAGAAAACTTAGATAGAGCCGCACAAATATTACTTCATTCAAGGCCAATTACATATATAGGAGACGACGATTTAGAAGTAGATTTAAATGTTCCAGAATGAGATCCAAAATCTACTCAAGAAGGTAATTTATTCTCAGAGTTTGAGTATGGTACTGCTGATTTAATTTATACAAATAGCACTTACGATTACTTCAGATTTAGAATGAGAGATGGTTCATTGGATGATGGAGTTTCTACATGACAAAGCTGAGGAGATGAACATGAAAATGACAGAGTTTCAGCAGCGGATACTGCTTTTGCAATGTCAAGGCAAGCACCAGGAATGTATGGTTCTTCTGGAAGATATATGTATACTTCAGTAGGTAATTTCCTAGGAGCAAGCGAGTATGTTGCTGCGGATAAAAAAATATCTCAACAAGCACTTGATAGGTATGATAATGATCGTACTTCTGGAGATTTGGATAAAATAAAAAGTGATGAGGCCTCTAAAGCCATTTACTATGGATTAATCAATGATGAAACAATAGTTAAAAAAGCCTTTAATGAAGATAAGGATTTTGTAGAATTCGGAGAAACTAAAAGAGAGTCCGGTGTCATTTTCCATGATCCTAAAGGATATGAAAACAAATCTATAGAAAGTAATATATCTTCTGATGGGAAAGAGAATGTAGATTATTCTTATGTAGACTTCACATTGAATCAAGGTGGGAAGAAATTCCCTACAATGATGGCATCAACAGGTTTTTGACCAATTGATTGAGAATGATTTGTTAAGACTATAGGGGATCCAGGTGTAGGAGAAATAAATACATTTGGAACTAGTGCAGAAACATTTTTATCAAATGGTGCACAAAAATTAACTAAATTCGATAACTTATATGGTTATGCCACAGAAAAGAATGAAAACTATTTCGATTCTAATATAGTTTCTTCAAATAAAACATTATATAGAATGATGTCAGAACCTTCAACTCAAGTTGCGATGTTTGCTAATGGAGAAGCATCATATGTAATTGGTGGTTCAAGTAATACAAAGTTAATACAAAATGATAAAATATCAAAAAGTTGAATAAAAGATAAATTATCTAAACCTTCAATTAAATTCATGTTCTTTAATCTAGGGACAGATAGACTTAAATACGAAGGGCCAAGGCATAATGCTAAGTATACTTCAGATCCTAACTTTAGAAGATCTTTATCATACTTATTTGATGCTAATGCTTTCCATGAGTATCAATCATTAGATACAGTTTATGGAGTTTCTTCTTGAGAACCTTTAGGAATGTATCGTGATCCAAACGGAGTAGATTTCACTGATTATTTACAAGCTACTGAATTCACAAATAAAGGGCATGATGAAGGAATAGATACTCCAGATAGTGAACAAATGGAATATTTTGGAGAAAAAGAAAGAAATGAAGCTGTTAAAAATAAAAGTGGACTTTCAAAACCTGATCCAACAAGAAATATTGAACTTTCAAGATATTACTTTGATATCTTTATGAAAGATATGAATGAATTAGGAGTTAAAGTTGATGATGTTATAGATTTAACATTCTTAACTTCAGCTGGTGCAAATGACCCATATGTAAAAACAATGCAACAAGTGCTAGGGAAAATAGAATTTGACGATCCATTTAATTCTTCAAGAAAAATAAAAGTTAAAATTACCCCTAAAGTTGTACCTACATCACAATTTTTCCCTGCTTTCTATGCAGCTGATTATGATTTATCTAACATACAATGAGGAGCCGATTATCTTGATCCTTGATCAAATATAGGAATATTCAATTACTCTGAAATAGGAAGAGGTTCAAACTCAACTGGTAATTGAAATTTCTGAGATGGTTCAGACCTAAC
>CAYUKZ010000001.1:40695-54419 GCA_964445515.1 uncultured Mycoplasma sp.
GATAATGATATCTCTTCATATTCAATAGGTACTGATTTAGCTAATACTAATGTAGATACTAGTATAGAAGGTAACAAGGCCACATTCGGTTTAGATTACAATGGACATTCAAGTGACATTTGATCTAAAAACGATGTTGGGATGGCTGCTAATATAATATTAGAATTATTATTAAAAGATAGTGGATCTATAATAATTGGTTCAACTGAAACAGGAACAATTTCACCATCTAGAGCCATTTTAGAAGGTGATCCAATAGTTGGTTATCAAATGAGAAAATTATCATTTGATGTAACACGTACAAAAGGTACATATTGACATGATGTTAATAAAAAATTACAAAGAGAATTTGTAAATGGAAAAAAATAGGAGGATAAAGAATGAAATTTGAAAATGAAAATCTGAATAAGATAGTTGCTTCTCAGAGAAAGAATAATATAATGAATTCTGTATCTCCTGAAGTAAGATTCTGAACAAAAAGAATATTTAAATTATTATTAGAATTGATTTTAATTACATGAGCAGTATTCACAATAGTATTTTTATTAATGAATTTGCCATATATATTAAACATTCAAGATTTAATGCCTTCTGGAGTGGCTCAGAAACTAGCACATGCCAATGAAGAAGAACAGGCAGCAGTTAAAGCAGCGGCTTTTGCAACACTTCACTTAGACAAAGGAATTATCGTACAATACTTCTTTTCAATTAAAGGTATATTCGATGGGACAATGGGTATTTCATGAGATTCAATGAACCCAGTGTCATGAGATTTATGAGGTAGATTATTGGTTTCTTCAACAATAGGATTTGTTTCTGTAGTTTTATCAATAATCATCGGAATTCCTTTAGGTATATTCTTCGCTAGAAGAGAAGGTATAATTTCAGATGCTATAGCATCATTGATATCTGTTATAGCATTCTCAATACCTTCATTTGTGATTGCATTAATATTAGTATTTGTTAATTCTACTTTAGGATTGCCATTTGTATTTGAGTATGGTAATGTATTCATGTATTTATTAGCATCAATAGCAATAGCAATTCCTGTAGGTTTCGGTTACACAAGATACTTGAGAACTTCAATAAGACAAGAATACTCAGAGCAATATGTTTCATTAGCTAGAGTAAAAGGGGTTCCTGAGGAAAAAATATTAAGAAAACATATTTTAAAACCAGCTTTATTCCCTATTATTAATTACTTCCCATTTGTGGTTGTTGGAGCATTCTTTGGTTCTATAACAATAGAATCAGTATTCTCAATACCAGGGACAGGTCAAATGTTAGTTAACTCAGGTTTACAAGGTGATCAAGCAACAGTACTAGCAATTACTACATTATATACATTCTTCACAGTTATTTCATTCTTTGTAAGAGATCTATTAATTACATTTGTAGATCCAAGGATTAAAGGAGAGTAGTATGGCAACAAATGATTTTAAATTTGCTGAATTAAAAGAAGAAAATTCAGATGTTATACAAACGAAATTCGTTTCAACAAAGAAAGAAATAACAAATAGATTTATAAGTAATAAACTAGCAATGGTAGGAACTATAATATTCTTCTTATTGATTATTATTTCAATAGTAGTTATGTTTTTACCAAATTACAACACAAATGATCCTAACTCAAGTCTAATGGATCTACCGCCAGGTGCTGGACATTGATTCGGAACTGATTCAACAGGTAGAGATTTATGATCTAGAAACTGAGCAGCGATACAATACTCATTTATAATAGCTATTTTAGCTACTACAATTAATATTTTGATTGCTATATTAATAGGTTTATTAATGGGATATTTCGAAGAATTCGATAGATTATTCTCTGGAGTAATTAAAATTATGTATGCTATGCCTACAATTATAGTTTTAATCCTATTCTCAATAGTATTCTATACAAAAGACCCAATCAAATCATTTATGGTAATTATATTATCATTAACATTCTCAGGTTGAGTAAATGCTTCTCAACAAGTTAGAGGTTCTGTTAAGAAAACAAGAAACTTAGAATTCATAACAGCTTCTCAAACATTAGGTACTTCTAGAGTGAAGATGCTTGGAGTATTATTTGCATATGCATTGCCAATAGTGATTGTTCAATATGCGATAATATTCCCAAGAATGATAATCGCTGAAGCAACATTAGGTTTCTTAGGGTTATCTATTCCTGATGTACCAACATTAGGTAACTTAATTAACGATGCGAGAAATTCATTCCTTGCATATCCATATCAATTATTATTCCCATTAATAATGCTAGCATTAACAACTATTTCAATTCAATTCATGGGATTCGGATTAGAAGATGCGATATTAGGAAAGGATGGTGCATAATGGCTGATAAATTTAAAGGAAAAGAAATTTTAGCTAAAGTAGAAAACCTTAAACTAAGAATGGGTAATGGTAAAAAGTTAATTATTGATGATGCTTCATTTGAAGTGAGAAAAGGAGAAGTTCTAGGGATAATAGGTGAATCAGGTTCTGGTAAAACTGTTATAACTTCAACTTTAACTGGATTAAACATAGATGTCCAACACATCGAAGAAGGTACTATACATGTTAAAGATACAGATGTAACTAAATTTGATTTTGAAGCATGAGCTGATAGTGGATTAAGAGGAAAAACTGTTTCTACAGTATTCCAAAACCCACTTTCATCATTAAATCCTTATAGAACCGTAGGTTCTCAAATTATTGAATCGATATTAATATCTAATCCTGATATTTCTAAAGAAGAGGCTCATGAAGAAGCTATCGAATATTTAGAAAAAGTTAAAATACATAACACTGATGAGGTAATGAGAATGTTCCCTCACCAAATGTCAGGTGGAATGAACCAAAGAATAGTAATTGTTACTATCTTGGCTGCTAAACCAGAATTAATTATATTCGATGAACCAACAACTGCACTTGATCCTTTAGCACAAGCTCAAATTATTGAGATTATTAGAGAAATTAAAGATGAATTTGAAGTAGGGGTAATATTTATCTCTCACGATCTAGCTTTAGTTTCTTCTATAGCTGATACTATTGCGATTATGTATGCAGGTAGAGTCCTTGAAAAAGGAACTGCTGAAGAAATTATTAAATCTCCAGCACACCCTTATACTTGAGGGTTATTAATGTCTATGCCAGACTTCATTGATGGTACAGAAGATAAATTATACTCAATTAGAGGGACTGTTCCTTCTAATATAGAGGAAATAGAGGGGGATTCATTCGCTCCTCGTAATGATTTTGCATTAGAAATAGACTTTAAAAAGAGACCGCCACAATTTGATTTATCAGATACTCACTTTGTTTGTTCATGACTATATGATAAAAAGGCACCTAAGTTTAAAGTTCCTAAAGCAATAGAAAATGCTGGTAAAAAGAAAACGCCAGCAAAGAAAACAAATACCACGAAAAAGGCAACTACTGCTAAGAAAGCACCAGTTAAAAAAACAAGTGCAAAGAAACCCGCTGCTAAAAAACCAGTAACTAAAAAGAAATAGGTAAATTATGATTACAAAAGATGTAAATAAAATAAAATTGATGTATAAGTTAGGGCTTGTCGATGAACAAGTTCTTTCTAGTATTGAAAAAAAGCCATTAGTTGAAATCGATAATTTAAGCATTAACTTTAAAAGACGTGGTAAATTATTCAAAGCAGTAAAAAATGTAAATCTTGACATTGAAGAAGGAGAGGTTCTAGGTTTAGTTGGTGAATCAGGTTCTGGTAAAACAACTATAGGTAGATCTACATTATCTCTTTGAGATCATGCTGAAGGTAGAGTCTCAATCGATGGAGAATACATTCCAAATAAAAGAATTAAATCAATTTCCAAAGAAAATGTTTGAGTTTATAAAAAAGGTCAAATGATTTATCAAGATCCAACTTCTTCTCTTAATAGACAAAAGAAAGTTCTTGATATAGTTTATGAAGGCCTTAAAAACTTCAAGATTATCGAAAAAGAAAATGAAGATTTAATTAAAGAAGAAACTAAATTAATTAAAGAAGCAGAGAGAAATTTAGCTGCTTTAGAAAGTAGAGAGAAATTCGAAGAATTCTCTAAAGACTACTACAAAAATGTACATTTAATTGAGGTAATATCAAGGGAAGATGATAAAAAGATTAATAAATTAGCTATTGACTATTGCAAAGCTAAAGAATTAGATGAAAGAATCAAAGAACTTGAAAAAGATTATTCTAAAGTAAATGATAAATATAAAAACAAAATTAATATTTTGAAAAAAGAAAGATCATCAGATAAAGTTATTTTGATAGAAGGTACATTGTCTGATAAAAAATACTTTGCTGATGCTATGGAATCAGATTTGGCTGAATTCGAAAAACTTAAACAAAGAGTTACTTCAGACGAAAGTAAAGTTCAAGTAAAAGTAGATAAGAGGAAAGAGAAATTCTTTAAAAGAGTTACTAGAAAAGCAAATTATCTACCTTCTACACTTAGAACTGTTATTCCTAAAAAATGAGATGATGTTAAGGGTATCGAAAAAGCAATTAAAGAGTTAAGTAAGGCTCCTAAGTTGAATGATGAACAAAAATTCTATGCAAATTCAATAAAGATATCATTAGAAGTATTGCTTAAGAAGCATAGTAAACTACTAACTCCTCTTAATACAGCAGCCTTTGATTCAACATATATCGGTACTAATGATGTTTTACTAGAAAGAATTCATTTCTACAACACATTATTAAGAGATATAGAAGAAAGAATCAAAATCGAAGAAAATAAACTTAAAAACAGTAAGGAAGAAGGAATTCTGGAAGAATTCTATACAAACTCTATCAAATATCTAGAAGAATATAAAGAAATAATCATTTCTTTAATAAAAGAGTTTGCATCAATCTCTTATAAAATAAAAGAGTTACTTCTTAATCATGAAGAAAATGGAATAAAAACATTCTATAAAAAAGCTTTAGCTATAAATAAAACTAACGATGCTTTAAAAGCCGCTTTAATAACTTGAAAAGCAGAAGAAGCAATTAAATATTTAAACAAATCAATTGATAAAGAAAGATATTTAATTGAAAAAGAAATAGAAAACCTTAAAGAAGAATTGACAAAATTATCTAAAGGATATTCAGATTTATTAGATCCTATTGAGGATGCAAATAAATTACTTGAAAAAGAGTTAACTCATTTTGAAAAGGATTACAAGATAACTGAGCAAGTATATAAGAAAGAATTGAAGAAAGTCGAATTACTGGAAGAAGCTATTACCAAAGGTAAAGAAAAAATAAAAGAATCTAAAAAGATTTTAAATAACAAGAAATACAAAAAGGAAATAGCAATACAAAGAATTAAGGACACTTTATTAAAAGTTGGATTAACAGAAGAATCTATAAATAAATATCCTTCACAATTCTCAGGTGGACAAAAACAACGTATAGGAATTGCTAGAACAATAATAACAAATCCTAAATATATCGTTGCTGATGAACCTATTTCAGCTCTTGATGTTTCAGTTCAAGCTCAAGTTATAAACTTATTAAAAGATATCCATAGAGATATGGGATTAACTATGTTATTCATAGCCCATGACTTACAAATGGTTCATTATATTTCTGACAAAATAGCAGTTATATATAGAGGAACTATTGTTGAGTATGGAGATGCAGATAAAGTTTATAAATCACCAAAACATCCATATACTAAATCTTTAATAGGAGCTATGCCTTCTATAGAAGAAGTGGGTAAACCATTAGAGGTTTCAAACTACAATTGAGATGATCATGAATATAATGAATTCTCAATAACTAAATTACATGAGGTTGAAAAAGGCCATTTTGTATTTGGTACTGAAGAAGAAATCAAAAAATGAAAATAAAACATTAATCAACTGATTACTCAGTTGATTTTTCTTATATAATTTATGTATATGAAAACAAATATTATTAAAAACGCAATAAAGTATTCTAATTTAAATGGAATACCTGGGCATGAAGAAAAAGTTGCCCAAGAATATAAGAAAGATTTAATGCAAATAGGTGATTTTGAAATAGAAAGAGATAACTTAGGTTCAATAGCTATTATCAAAAGATCAAAGAACCCTGAAGCAAAAGTAGTTACAATATCCGCTCATATGGATGAGGTTGGATTTGTAGTCACTCACATAGATTCTAAAGGTTTTATTAAAATGACACCTTTAGGTGGGTGATGATCACACGTTGTATTAGGACAAAAATTTACTATTACTACTAGAAGCGGAGAAGAGATTGTAGCAGTAGCTGGTTCTAAACCACCACATGTTCTTCCTATGGAAGCAAGAAAGAACACAATTCCTCTTGATCAATTATTCCTTGATTTAGGAGCAACTTCAAGAGAACAAGTAGAATCATGAGGTATTCAATACGGTGATATGATTACTCCTTATCAAGATACTGCATTCCAATCAAGAAATGAAGATATAGTTATCGGTAAAGCACACGATAATAGAATATCAATGGTTGCAGGAATGGAAATTATGAGAGAAATCGCCAATGATGACTTAGATGTAACTGTAATCTTAATCGGAACACCTCAAGAAGAAGTGGGATTAAGAGGTGCTAAAACATCTGCTCATAAATGAACAGGAGATGTTTCATTCGCTATTGACGTAACAATATGTAATGGAATGCCAGGGATGGAAGATAGAGATGTTAAAATGGGTGCTGGTGCAGCATTAGGAATGTTTGATAGATCTGTTATAGCAAATATTAAATTATTAGACTCAGTGAGAGAATTTGCTAAAAATAACAACATTAAACATGCTATGGATTCATTATCAGGTGGTGGAACTGATTCAGGTTCAATCCACTTAACAAAAGACGGAGTTGTAACTATGACTATTTCAATTCCTTCTAGATACTTCCACTCACACAACTCAATGATTGATGCTTCTGATGTAGAAGAAGTTGTTAAATTGATTTCTGGGTATATAAAACAACTAAATGAAGATAAAATCTCTTCATTAAAATACAATTAATAAAATAACTGCAATTATGCAGTTTTTTATTTGTTATAATTTATTTAATATAAGGAGAAAAAATGAAACTAGTTTACAAAGTGTTAATAACAATTGGTATAGTATTAATCGCTATGGGTGGTTCTTGAGGATTATCTTCATTAATAGAAGCATTAACAGATTTAATACAAGGTAATGGCGAAACTCTTAAACTTATTATAAGTTTAATTGGCGCATTATTACTTGCATTACCAGGTTGATATGTATGAAAAGGGACTGGAATATTCCCATTAAACTTCATGTTCTTTTTAAGAGTGATAGTATTCATTTCAGCAATATTTGTTTTACCTGTAGTTATAGGTATAGTAACAAGTTACGTAGAAGTAGCTGAATGAATTAAAATATTACCTTCATTAGTAATTATCGGATTAGGAATGATTGGTCTTTGAATAAGATCTTAATAAATAGATAAACACCAGTTGGTGTTTATTTTTTATATGTTGTATAATTGTATTATGAATAAAGAAATTTTTACAAAACTGAAGGAAATAGCTTCAGAAAGAAGAACTGCAAAGCAATATAATCCAACAATGGATGTTAACAAAGATGAATTGAAGGAAATATATTCATTTTCCAAAACTGCCCCACACTCAATGGGTATAGAATTAGTTAGGATAATATCTGTAGACAGAGATTCTAAGCACAGAAAAGGAATAAGTGAACATATCGACCCATTTAATCAAGAGAAAGCCTTCATGGCTTCTGATCTTGCTATTATGATCACAAAGAAATCAGAGTTCTTTGATGTTGATAATGAAGAATTAAAAGAAATTGCCATTAGAGGCGTTAAATTCTCAATGGAATCTAAAGGTTTAACTTATAAAGAAGGGGATGAGAAAGGCTTCATTAATTCAGTGGTTAATCATGATCATGCTAATAATGGCAAAAACAAAGAAGAGTGATCAGCTAGGCAAGCTTATATTCAATTGGGTTATATTTTATTAGCAGCAAAGACTTTAGGCATAGAAACAACAGCAATGGAAGGTTTTCTACCAACTTTAAATGATTATTTAAAAGATAATCAACTAATAAAAGCTGATGAAAGAGTCACTTTAATAGTTGCTCTAGGTCATATTGATAATGAAATTGATAATCCTTTCGTGGGAAGTAAACAATTAAGAAAAAACGATGATGATTACTTCACATTTATTTAATAATGAGTTATCTCATTATTTTTTTATATTATAATTTGAATATGAAAACTAAGGCTTTAGAAACAATTATAGATAGATTTAAAAAGGGACAAAATCTCTTTATAACAGGACAAGCCGGAGTAGGTAAGACATATTTACTAAATAGTTTCCTTGATTGATTAGAGGAAGGCAAATATCATTATGGATTAGCTGGTTCCACAGGGGTAGCTGCCATTAATATAGGTGGAACAACTTTACATAGAATGTTTGGTATAAATAGAGCTAATAGCATTGAAGAATTTGAAAAGTTAATTAAATTCGAACCTTATATAAAAGTTAATCACAAAAGGAAAATGAAAGAACTTATAAACTGTGATGTAATAATAATTGATGAAATATCAATGGTTGGTTCTAAATTACTTGAATTGCTAGATTACGTATTAAGGAAAGCATGTAAAAATAATAAAGCTTTCGGTGGTAAGCAAGTTGTATTTAGTGGAGACTTCTTACAATTACCCCCAGTAAGAGATAGTTATGCATTTGAATCTCTTGTTTGAAAAGAGATGAAGTTTGTTATGATCCATTTAACACAAGTTCACAGACAATCGGATAAACATTTCATTGATATATTAACAAAGTTAAGAGTAGGGGAATGTGATGATGAAGTTTGAGAATTCATTAATGAAAGAATAACAGATGAGGAAGTGGATCTTAGTGCAACAAAGTTATATTCAAAAAATATATCTGTTGATTTAGAAAATGAAACAATGTTAGATTCAATAGATGGGGAAGAGAGAGTTTACGTAGCTAAAACTTCTGGTAATACTAGTGATATTGATTTATTAAAGAAAAACATCAATGCAATAGAACATATGAAACTGAAAAAAGGTGTTAAAGTTATGACATTAGCAAATTCTGAAGATTTAACATATGTTAATGGATCAGTTGGAGTGGTAACTAAATTAAGTGATAGTTATGTAATTGTTAAATTTGAGAATGGAATAGAAGAAGTCATAGAGCCGTGAACTTGAAATATATTAAATAATGAAGGGGAAGAGACAGCTTCTTACACCCAATTACCTTTAAGACTTGCTTATGCTATAACAATCCATAAATCACAAGGTATGAGTATCGATGGTGAGTTATTTATAGATTGTAAAGGTATATCATCACCTGGTCAATTCTATGTTGCAATTTCCAGAGTTAGAGATTGAAAGAAGTTAAAGATAGTTAACTTTGATCAAAAGTATATTAAAACAAATTTAAAAGCAAAATCCTTTTATAAATAATAGTATAATTAATAAGAGGAGTCAATTATGTTAAAAAAGATATTATTAATAATTTTATGTTTTGTTCCAATAGCTAATGCTTATCCAGCATGATTAGGAAGTAAGAAATTACCATTTTCACTAATCATCTTCATAGCTACATTCTTCCTATTTTATATTGGTTGATTAGTTCTTGGATTATGAGCAGCCATTACAGCTTAATGAAGCTAAAAAAATAAACACATTTATGTGTTTATTTTTTATATATTTTCATTAATGTATCTTTGATTATAATTGAATCTAAATTACCACATTCTATTTCAAAATCCAACTTAACTTCAGGATTAAGTTCTAATAGTTCCTCGACAACTCTTGAAGCTTGTTTTAAGAACTCTTCTTCAGAATTTCTAGATTCATAACTTAGTGTTTCAATATCAAATAATAGTATATGTTTTGTGTTAGGGAATTTCTTTGACTCTTTACCAATTCTAACTAATGAATTAACAATGCAAGGATCATAAATTATGCTCTTAGCATTCTTTTCCATTGCTCTAAACCCAAAGTATGAGTCATTTAGTATTTCTACTAGTTCTTCATTTTCTTTAAGATTAGATCAATCCTCGTTATTTTTGATGAAAAACGTTGGTTTTAATCCCATTATGATTCCTCTTCTTTAGTTTCTGTTGGTTTAACTCAATCTTTAGGTTTAAAGAATGGATCTTTACCTTGTATCATTCTAATGATATTACTTCTATGTCTGAAGGTGATGAATACTCCCAAGAATAATGCAGAGAATATATTTAATCAAGTGTTAGATCAGAAGAATAGTAAGTAAGGAGCTGTTTCAAAGAAAGATTCTTGAGCGAACACTACTAGAATAACACCAAAAATTGTTCCTATAATTGAACCTCAAGCAGTTCATCTAGTAATTCCTATAGTTGCTCCGAATACAATAATTGCACATAATGCAAATACTCAGTTAAGGACTAATACACAACCAAAAACTGAAGCAACACCTTTACCACCTTTGAATCCAAAGAATATAGGGAATGAATGCCCTATAACAACTCAAACCATCGCTAACGATATAGAAGAGTATGCAAAGAAATATTCTTCCTCAACAGGCTTAAATGTACCTCTAGTTAATATAATAGTTAATATAATAGCTGTAAATACAGATTTAAGCATATCAAATAAGAATACTGCCGCAAATCCTTTTGCTCCATAAACTCTACCAGCGTTAGTTGCTCCAAAGTTTCTACTTCCTTCTTGACCTAAATCTTTTGATCCTAGTATAGAAAGTATTTGACCAGCATTAATAGAACCAATTAGATATGCTATTGCCGCAAAGATTAGTGTCCCTACATAAAACCTAGGTTCAAAAAATACAGATGTATCTCAATAATTTAAAAATTCCATTTTATTTACCTGATGAATCGTTGTTAGTTTTCAATACTGTTACAAATGCTTCTTGTGGAACTTCCACAGAACCAATTCTCTTCATCATTTTTTTACCTTTCTTTTGTTTGTTTAATAGTTTCTTCTTACGAGAAACGTCACCACCATAAAGGTGACCAGTAACATCTTTCCTATAAGCTTTAATAGTTTCTCTTGCAAGAATCTTACCACCTATAGCAGCTTGTACTGGAATTTCAAAGTTTTGTCTTGGTATTATATCCTTTAACTGTTGTGTTAAAGCTCTACCAGCATAATATGCTTGATCTCTATCAATAATAACAGATAAAGCATCAACAGGATCTCCTGCTACTAATATGTCCATTTTGACTAAGTTTCCAACTCTATAACCTATTTGTTCATAATCAAATGAAGCATAACCCTTAGATATTGATTTAATAGCGTCAAAGAAATCAAATACTATCTCTCCCATTGGTATTTCATATATTAAAGAGTTCATTGAGTTAGAAAGAATATCTAGACCTATATATATCCCTCTCTTTTTATGGATATATTCCATTAACTTCCCTACATATTCTTGTGGAGAGAAGATTGACATCTTAACATATGGCTCCTCTACTGAAGCAACCACAGATCTATCTGGGAAGTATGCTGGGTTTTGAACCATTATATGATCTCCATTTGATTTATTTACTTTATAAATAACCGATGGAGAAGTTGCTATGACTGGTATATCAAATTCTCTTTCAATCCTTTGTTGGATTATCTCCATATGTAATAATCCTAAGAATCCAACACGGAAACCAAACCCTAGAGCCTGAGAAGTTTCTTTCTCATACTCTAATGAAGAGTCTGATAGAGTTATTTTATCTAAAGCCTCTTCCAGTTGTTGGTATTTTTCTGTTTCAATAGGATAGAATCCAGAGAACACCATTGGTTTAGATGGTTTATAACCTGGAAGAGGTTCTACAACTTTGTCATGGTGTGTAATTGTATCTCCAACTGCAACTTGTTTAATATCTTTAACAGAAGTTATTACTCAACCTGTTTCTCCTGCCTCTAAATACTCTTTCTCCTCTTCTTTAGGAGTATTGATACCCACAGATATTACTTCAACTTCTTTATTATGCTGGATGAATTTAATTTTATCTCCTGCTCTTAAAGTTCCTTCTTCAATTCTTACGAAAATAATAATTCCTCTATAAGGGTCAAAGTATGAATCAAACACTAATGCTCTTAAGTCTTTATCATCATCAGCATTTTCAGGATAAGGTATTAAATCAATTATTTGGTCAAATACTTGATCTACATTTAATCCTGTTTTAGCAGATATTAATGGAGCATTAGATGCATCTATACCTAAAGTATTCATTATATCTTCTTTAGTTTTTTCTACATCAGAAGCTTCCATATCAACTTTATTAATAACAGGTATTATTTCAAGGTTATTTTCTAAAGCTAAATACATATTTGCGATAGTTTGTGGTTGAACACCTTGAGTTGAGTCAACTAATAATATAGCTCCTTCAGAAGCCGCTAATGATCTAGATACTTCATATGTGAAGTCAACGTGTCCTGGTGTATCTATTAAATTAAATACATACTCTTCACCATCACGAACATACTTAATTTGCACTGCATTAAGCTTTATAGTGATACCTCTTTCCCTTTCAAGGTCCATTGTATCCAATAATTGAGCTTTCATTTCTCTTTGAGTAACTGAATTTGACATCTCTAAAATACGGTCAGCCAATGTTGACTTACCGTGATCGATGTGTGCTATTATAGAGAAGTTTCTAATATTTTTCTTGTTCATAACTAAATATTGTACTTACTAATTATACTATTAAAAAAAGGTTTAACTTTAATTAGTTAAACCTTTTATTTACCTATTTATTCAAATTTCTGGTTAATAAACATATCTTTATCTTTATTGGATATAACCTTCTTTTTAGAACCTTCAATGGTTAATTCTTTAATTAAAAGCGTTCCTTTTGCTGTATTTACAGCAATTCCATCGTCTGAAACACTTAAAATACGCCCATATTCGCCTTCTAAGGCCTCTTTTGTCTCTATCTTTGATAAATTAACCTTGACTATTTTACCGTTTAATGTAGTTCAAGCACCAGGTTTGCTTGTTAGGCCTCTAATTTGGTTGTAAACTTCATTTACTGGTTTATTTCAGTTGATTTTAGCATCTTCTTTCTTAATATTCATTCAGAATGATACTTTTGTCTCATCTTGTTTAGTTGGTTCTGCACCATTTTCAACCTCTATTACACCTAATGCTGATTTTTCCAGTATTAAATTAGACATATTGATGAATAAATCATCTACTGTATCAGTATCTTTGATTTCTATCTCATATTGTGAATAAAAATCTCCAGCATCCATTTGAGAAACCATTTCCATTATAGAGATTCCTGTTTTTTCTTTACCTTCGATAATAGATCAATGCAATGGAGCTCCACCTCTACCTTCTGGTAATAAAGAACCATGTATGTTTAGTGGTTTCTTTCTTGGTAATGACAATACTTCATCAGATAAGAATTGTCCAAATGCACATGTAAGCATGTAATCGAACTCATATCCTTTTAGTTTATCTATATCTTTATTAATAGACTTAGTTTTAATAACATCTATGTTATTTTCTCTAGCTAATTTAGCCACTGGGGTTTCTTGTAATTCAGAATGAGATCTTCCTACGGCTTTATCTTCTGTAGTAACTGCTACTACAACTTCTATTTGTTCATTATTAATTAATGATTGTAATGCAGAAGCCCCTATTGAAGGAGTTCCTAAAAAAGCAACTTTAATCATTATATACCTCCTTTAATCTTTGAAGGATTGCTACCATTAATAATGTGTCATATTCACAATATTTAAGCATACCACT
>CAYUKZ010000001.1:54519-58714 GCA_964445515.1 uncultured Mycoplasma sp.
AAGAAATCCGTTTGTGCCCTTCTTAGACATCCTTTTTCAAAAGAATCATTTCAGGCTACATACACACCTTCTCCATGTTTTTCGAATACTTTAACAAATTCTTTTCATGACTCTATATGCATATCATCTTTTTTGGTAGCTAGTCATTCATAATGGATTATATTTTCCATTGTTTCAAAATCAAAGTTATCAGGATCTGTAATGACATGGATAGAATATTGGTAAACAACTTGTTCATAAGGTTTTGTTCCATCGATGACAGGTATTGCTAGATTTGCAGTTTCAAAATCATACATATAGATAGGCCCTTTTGAGTATTTGTTTAACTCATTCTCAATTCCTGCTCTATGTAATAAAGGATAATCTTTATTTCTGTAATTCTTTTGAATTATTGTTGAATATTCACTTACCTTCTTATCAATTGGAGTAGAAAGGAAATTTGATATGATTAATTCTTCACTCTCCGAATCAATATCGCTATATTTATTTTGTAAAGTCTTAGGAGTTATTTGTGAATTAGAAGTATCACCCATATCTACTACTCCTTCTAATAAAAGTGAACATTTTTTATTGAAGTTAACTGTAGTCCCTTTAAAGTCGAAAACTGATTCTCCTTCTCCATTTGAATCATATGCTCCAGAAATACTTTGGGCTCAAATTAGATAATCTGAAGACAGGAATTCATTATTTCTCTTCTCAAATTCCAATTTAGGAGGTTCATCTAATAATTGAATCTGTCTGATTCTCTCTAAATCTTCATCAAACTTCTCTCTCTTTTGCTCTATATGATAACTATCAAAGAATTCTTTGATCTTGAATGTAAAAATCTTTGATGTCCCCTTTTTAATTTCAAATACTGGTTCATCAATTCAATCTTGCAATTTATTTTCTCAAAGGTAGTTTGTTGATTTATTTCATTTAACAGACTCTCCTCCAAGTTCTTTGAATTTTCTACTTCCCAATCCACCATTAGCTATATAATCAATATTAATAAAAACTAAAGAGGCTTGTTCTTCAAGAGAATATTCTTTGTTATGAATATATTCTTTATCTAATATTAATAAAGAGTAATTTCAATCTTTATAATTTTCATTACCTCTTTCAATTATTTCCTTTTGGAAGAATAAATCGTATCCATGTATAAGCTTAGGCGATGTTGAACCCTTGACTTCTATTATTTCAACTTCATCCCCTGTCTTTATTAAGATATCAGTTCTAATAAAGAAATCATTATATGTAAATGTAGCTTCAAATATAATGATATTATCATTCTCAAGCATTGATTTTGTGTATTCTAAATTTTCTAGGTTAGTTTGTTTATTAATATAAACTACTTTATGTCCTGGGTATTTATTGGTCGCTCATTTTTCTGCAAATTCACCTGCTAAAACACCAGAAACAATTTGATCAGGTAAAGATTTCTCAAACTCTTCATAACCATATCTCTCATAATCTGTTGATTCAAAATCATTGTTATTTTGTTCATCTTCTTCATCTTTATATCTTCAAGGAGTTTTTTCTCTTAACTCCTTATCTTCTTTAGCGGCTCTTTGGAAGTTCTCATTACATGTTAGTCAAGCAAAAACATCTCCTTTCAAGAAGTCTAAGTAAGCATATTTATTTAAATTAAGTTTTTTAATTTGCTTCATAAATAAATTATATAGTAACTGATAAATTATCAAATATGTAGTTAAAATAAAAAACATCCTCACTAGAATGTTTAAGTTTAAAATATCTTAATCTTTCATCACATTGCATAAGAAGCAAATACTGAAAAAGATAATGTAATGATAATACCAATAGTATTCAATCATATAGGTAACGGGCTTTCTGGTAAAAAGAATAACGGTGTACTTATTACAATATCTATAATACTGAATGGAAGTAAAATCATATGTAATAAAACCACGAATATATATAATAACAAGCTAGTTATGTCACCTTTATTTAAGAAGGTTGCTAAAGAATTGACTCAATCAGCACCCCCGGAATATCCAATAATAGAATATGTCTGCATTATCCCAAATACTATAATAATTTTAACAAAAGAATTAGTTTTTAAAGAACCAATGAATGTAAAGAATAAAGTGGCCATAATTACCAATAAAACTACTCAAAACATATTTAACAGCATTGTTCAATCAATGTAATCTTGATTTACTAATTGGAATGATAAGAAAATTCACAAGTAAAGTAATTCAATAACAACTAAATTGAATGGTATCGTAATAGCTAATATGGCATTCTTGAATTCGTTATTACTGTACTTAGTTGAAGCGATTCTATCCCCTATAGAATCCTTCGTAAGCGTATTGATGAAATAAACTTGAATAATCCCTATCAATAATATTGTTGAAATCATCAATGAAGTTATCATGGATTCATTTGCATAGTAAACATCTAAAGAAACCCCTTGCAAAATCAAGGAGATCGCAGGTAAAATACTAATACTAAAAATAATGAAAATCATTAAGTATATCCATATATTCTTAAGCAAAATATTAGTAAATAAATATCAAACAGTAGATAATACATTCTTATTTGTTTTAAAAATATTAAGATTCATCTTTACTTCTCCCTTTCCTTTTTTTCAACATTCTTATTGTTTTCTTTATTTTTCATTTCAATTAGTTTGTACATCAAATATCAAGATAAAAGCATATATGAAGTAGATAAAATATAGAAGAGTATGTATACTCATATCGATATTGTGTAGTAATCACTGAAAACTGAAAATGAAAGAGGAGTAGCTATCATCACAATAACTATACTAAAAGGGAAAACCACGATACTGAAAATTGTTCCGATTATATACAGAATTAATGATAAAGCCTCTCCATTCACTAGAAAGTCATAGGATAAAAGCACAGGCAATCCTGACACGCCAGGATAAGCCAAGAAATAATATAAATATGCAGTTACAAATACTAATCCAACTTTCAAGAATGTACTTTTATTCAAAGTTCCGATAATTGCGAAAAATAGATTTATCATGAAAACAATAATAATAAAAGGAACCATGCACATCAAACTTTTAAAATTAATACTATTAGAATTTATAATTTGAAATAAGAAAAAATTAATAAAATAAACCAATTCGATAATTATTAAATTAAAAAGAAAAGTAATGATCAAAGAAGAAGTTTTTATTTCATCGTTACTATGTTTTGATGATTTAATTCTATCGCCTATTGAATTACTAGTTATTTCATTATAAAAAAACGTATTTATTATTCCTATGAAAAATATAGAATAATATAATGTACTCATAAAAATCAATCCATCTACATATTCAAGTTTATAATCATTTAATAATGAATCTAATATTTGCATACCAGAAATTAAAATTAACGGAAGTAAAATAATCATTACTAATCAAGGGTTTTTAATTCATTTAGTTAAAAATAAATACCAAATTGTTGAGAAGATTGTTTTATTAGTCTTGATCATTTTCGTCTCCGATATTCTCTAATAGGAATTTATTAAACTTACCTTTATATTTTGTTTCTATACTTGAAGTTTTAAACTCTTTTTCGAAAACGCCATTCTTTAATAAAATAATTCTATCTGTCAATTCTCTTAATTCTTCAGGTTGATGTGAAATGATTATCAAAGAAGTTTTGTTAATCTCTTTTTTCTTCCTTATGTAATTTAATATTCTCTCCACAGAAACTATGTCAAGTCCTGTTGTAAATTCATCTAATATTAAAATTCTTGTATTTCTTATTACAGCCAACATTAAGTTTAACCTTTGTTTCTGACCACCAGAAAGTTTAGAAAGTTTTTTATTCTCATATTCATTAATACCAAAAGCTTTCTTTGCTTCTTCTATTTCTTCAATAATAACTTTGTCTGCATGTAATCTTTTAGTAAATTCTATTAATTGGTTAGGAGTCATGGAAATATTCATCTTAGGATCTTGGAATTGAATAGCTATTTCATTTTCTAGCTCTTCTATATTTTTGGAGTTTATATCTCCCGAATCTTTATTGATTAATCCAACAATGATTTTTGTCAATAAAGTCTTACCTGCTCCATTAGCACCTATTATTCCCAATGACTCATTCTCCTTCAAAGTAAAAGAAGCCCCCTTTAATACAGGAGTATCTTCAAATTGCTTCTTTATATCCTTTACTTCCAATAATGTCTTACTCATATTTACATTATACCATACACATATAAGTAGTTATCGTGG
>CAYUKZ010000001.1:58814-111480 GCA_964445515.1 uncultured Mycoplasma sp.
TTTAATACATCAGCAACCTTCTCTTCATTTAGAGTTATTACATATTCTGATATTTTATATAATCTTTCACGAGAAAAGTCTAATGTGGCTTTCTTAATTGAATCTTCAGTTATTTTATTATCTCTTTGAAGTAATTCTAATTTACTTAATTCTGAAACTAGTAAATCAAAATCATCTGAAGACCTACTCTTAAGCAATTCTATTTCTTTATAACCTATATTTATTCCTCTATTCTCGAAGTATTTAGTTATAAAAGAACCGATATCTTTAGTTTCAGGAGCATCTTTTTCATAGATGGTCATTTCTTTTTCATATTTCTTTCTTAATTGACCAGTTTTATTTAATTTACTCACTGTCATTATAAAGATATTTTTATTTGAAAGCAATATTGCAGAACCGAATCTATTACTTAGTTGTTGATCTACTCTTGCTGCATTAATGAAATCGGCATTCTTTACTATTATTGCCTTAGTCTTATTCTCAATGTCTAAAGTAAGGTATTCCAAAAATGCTGGTTCAACATTACTTGTGTCCTCATAATCAAAAACATATATATCATCTTTTGATATACCATTTTGCTTGATTATGCTTTCAACTATTTTCTTTTTCATTGAATTTGTATTACTCTTTACCAAATAAAACATATATATTAATTATATAAGAAATAATAGTATAGCAATTGAAAAGAATGATGAAAGGATACTTCATTTTTGTTCTTTCATTAACCCTATATAGAATACGCATAAAGAAGTTAAAACTATTTGCTCATACATATTCAACATTCCCACATCAAATTGCAATACCAATGAAGAGAATATTGATATTATTAAGTAGAATAATACAAACAGAGGATTGATTAATCCTCACAAGTTATGAAATGGTAAAAATACCAAACATGTTATATACATGAACGATACTATAGGTGTCATAACTAGTGATAATAACGGTGAGAATAGATTATGTTCCGTTTGTCATGTCGATACTGTTGGTAAAGATATGAAAAAAGCGAACATTGATAACGTTATTGCATCAGATAATGATACTTCCGAAGGTCTGAAAAGGTAAATGGATAAAGTTATCGAAAACGAAAGTATCATTGAGTTAGAAAATAGAATCCATGGATTTATAACAAAGAAAATTAACCCAGTTATACAAAGTGATTCTACCTTGTCGGTTCTATATGTCCTGATTATCAAAAGAGTTATCAATGCTCTTATTCCCGTTGGAGGGAAATAAACTAAATAAAGAAATGATAGTGAGATGATAAATGATAATAGGGAGTTCATCTTTCTATCTTTGATTATTTTGTTAGTAAATTTTTCAGTGAGTATATAAAACAATGATATATGAAATCCGGAAACTACGAATAAATGAGTTACCCCCATTCTAGTTACCATATTCTTCAGATTTACTCCAACACCATTCTCTTGCCCATAAAGCAACAAAAGAGTTGTGTTAGAGAATCATGAGTTTTCGTTTACCAAGTTAAAGTAGATTCTATTTCTTACATCTTCTTTATGCTGCATAACTTTTTCATTAGCTGCATAACCATAAGCAATAGCTTTAGTTGATCTATAAAATAAATCAAAAGAACCTTTTTCTACATCAGTTTTATAATATGTATTATATTCAATTACATCACCTTTAACAAGTGGAATATCAATCTTCATTATGTAGTATATGTGTCTATCCTCTTTTACGGTCGCTGATGTATTATATACATTAACAACGGTGGCTCTGTGATGAAACTCTGGATTGATATCATCTTTACTTAAATTGAAATTAAAAAATAAAGATAGTGTTAAGATAAATAGTAATATTATCGATCTTTTCTTATAAGTAATTATATAAACGATAACATAGGCTGATATTAAAGGTAATAAAATAATGAACCTTATGTATAGAAAAGAAAGTAATATCAATGATATAAGTAATGTGTTTAAATATAAATATTTTTTCCCCACATTATATATTTCACTAAAACTAATTAAATATTCCTAAAAGTTTAAAGAAAAAACAATAACTATTGTTATTGTTTTCAATTTTCAATGATAGGAGCGCATTCCTCTTTACAAATATCTCCACTCATATCTTCTTGTTTGAAGTAATTTCAACATCTCTCACATTTTTCGCCATTGAAATTTTCTGCGTTTGATGAAAGTTCTCCTTCAGTTATTTCTAACTCAGCCACTAATAAGTTTTTCTTATTAATGATTTCATTTCATTTCATTAACTCACTTGGTAAAGTCAATTTAACTATAGCTTCATTAGATTTCTTAACTTCTGAGTTCTCTCTTAATTGTTCTATAGATCTATTAACTACAGTTCTAATCTTTTGGAACTCTGCAAAGTCATAAGATTCATATTCTTTGAAATCTGGATAAGTTTTATTAAATATTGATCCTTCCCCATATTCTTTTCATGATTCTTCTGCCGTTACAGGCATTATAGGAGCTATAGAGAATAAAATATATTCTAACATCTTAGAAAGAATTAATTGCCCTTCTCTTCTTCTTGAATCATCCTTAGCAAATACATAACCTATTTCCTTATAGTAATCTAGGTAATATGCAATTACTCCTGAATTTAACTCGAAGTTCAATTCTTTTACTACTTGGATAAAGTTGTATTCCACATAATGCTTTCTTATAGATAGGAATTTATTTCTAATCTCATTTAATACTGATTTACCAAATTTAGAGATTTCTATATCACTTTTTTCATAATCAGAAATTGAACCAAGAATGAATCTGATTGAGTTTCTTATCTTTCTGTACTCTCCAGATATTTGTTTTATAATTTCATCAGAGATTTTAA
Source organism: uncultured Mycoplasma sp. (assembly GCA_964445515.1). Taxonomy (GTDB): domain Bacteria; phylum Bacillota_I; class Bacilli_A; order Mycoplasmatales; family Hepatoplasmataceae; genus Tyloplasma. The sequence goes on from CAYUKZ010000001.1 coordinate 61,632, forward strand.
CATTATCTTGATAGTCAGAACTAGCAACTCACATTCTTAAAATGTCTGCACCAAATGTATTGACTATTTCTAATGGATCAATTGTGTTACCTATTGATTTAGACATCTTATTACCTTTTCCGTCTAATACCATTCCATGAGTTAATACATTCTTATAAGGAGCTTTACCTTTAACTACATAAGAAGTTATTAATGAAGAGTTAAATCAACCTCTATATTGATCATTTCCTTCTAGGAATACATCGATATCTTCTTCAAACAACATGTGTGATGAACCTGAATCAAATCATACGTCTAATATGTCAGTTTCTTTAGTCATTGAGTCATTGTACTCAATTGATGAAGGAAGGATATCTTTAATATCAACTTTATGTCAACCAACTAAACCATCTTTAGCAAAGATATCTTCAATATTCCTTTGAAGCTCTTCATTAACTATGGCTTTTTTGTTTTCATCATATATTACAGGAATCGGAACACCTCATAGCCTTTGTCTAGAGATACATCAATCCATTCTATTTTCAGTCATCTTGATTAATCTCTCTTCACCTCAAGCAGGATGTCATTCAACTTCTTTTGTTGAGTTAATTAATCCTTCTTTTATTTTATCAATAGATACAAATCATTGTTTTGTCGCTCTATAAATAACTGGTTTTTTAGTTCTTCAATCAATTGGAACTGAATGAGAGAATTTTTTAGCAACTACTAATCCTTTGTTGTTCTCTAACTCTTCAATAATCACTTTATTAGCTTTTAAATAGAATAATCCATCAAACTCACCAGAGTTTATCATATGACCTTTATCATCCATTACAACAAATAGTTCTAAACCTTCATTTTTAACTATCATGTAATCATCTTGACCATGACCACCAGCTATATGAACAACTCCAGTTCCACCTTCAGTTGTAACATGATGTCCAATAACAAGCTTAGACTCCTTATTATTAATAGGGTTAACTACTTTATCTCCCAAGAATTGTTTGATATCAATTATCTCTATTAATTCAACATCTTTTCCTAATTCAACTTTAAGAGTTTCAATTAATTCTTTTGCAACAACTACTTCTTCGTTATCTATTCTTACTTTTGCATATTCGATATTCTCTCCAAATGCAATGGCAACATTACCTGGTAGTGTTCAAGGAGTTGTTGTTCAAATCATAAACTTTAATCCTGATTCATGTTTGAAATTAACATAAATTGATCAGTCCTCTGAGTCAGCATACTCAATTTCAGCTTCAGCTAAAGCAGTTTCTGAAGATCAAGATCAATAAACAGGTTTTAAATCTTGATAGACTAAACCTTTATTTAGCATTGTATTGAATACTTTTATTTGTCTAGACTCAAAATCCGGATATAGAGTTAAATACTTTTGTTCGAAATCTGTCAATAGAGCTAGTTTCTCGAATTGAGATTGTTGTTTATCAACTTGTGATATCGCATACTTTCTACACTCTTCTAAATAAGCCTCTTTTCCTACTTCTGATAACTTAATTCCTGATTGTTGTACTTTTAATTCAATTGGAAGACCATGTGTATCTCAACCTGTTCTTCAATCTATTCTTTTACCTTGCAATGAGTTATCTCTTACTAAGAAATCTTTTAGAATCTTATTCATAGCATGTCCTACATGTATGTCGCCATTGGCATATGGTGGGCCATCATGAAGAATGAAACTTTCTCCTTCTCTTTCTGAAAGTTCTTTATACAATTTATTATCTTTTCACTCTTTAATGAAAATAGGATCCTTATCTTTTAGGTTCCCTCTCATCTCGAATTTAGTATTCGGCATATTTAATGTGTCTTTATATTCTATTTTCATAATATTTATATCCTTATAATTATATATTATTTCTCTCAAGACTTAAATTTGATATTATCTCTATCAATAGGTTTCTTATTCTCATAATATCTATTATTATTCATCTTAGTTCCTTTGATTACATCAGTTTTGAATAAGAAAGTGGCTTCTTCAGCCAAAGAGTTTAATCTATCTTTTTCCGGCTCATTAAACTCTTCTCCTATTTCGAGTTGTTTGTAAGTTTTTGATAACTCTTTTAAGTTATTAAGAGATATAGAGCAATATTTATAGAACTCTCCTTCTTCAAATAAAGAATCAATCGATTCTAAAACTATAGGTCATAATATAGTTGAATCAATTGTTGGCATTTTTAAAACTTTAGATCTAGAAGTTGAATTGAAATTCTTTCTTTTCTTTAGAGCTATAGAAATTGAAGTTGGCATTAATTGCCTTTTCTTTGCCCTATATATTGCAAAATCAAATAACTCTCTCGCTTCCTTAACAATCGAATCATACTCTGCTATATCATTATCAAATGTTTTATTCTTACTAATTGATTTTAATAATAATTCTTTGCTATTAACCTTATCTGTTGAACCACCATTAGATGCAACGATATGTTGATCTAATACTATTCCAAATATCTTTTTCAATCTAAAATACTTTTCTTGATCATCTTTTAATTTAGCAAGATCACCAATAGTTTCGATACCCTCTTGCTTAAACTTCTCTTCAGTCTTGGCTCCAACCATATGTAATTCTCTTATACTTAATGTTCAAAGTTTCAATGGTATTTCATGTTTATATAATGTTGAAATACCACTTGGCTTATCAAAATTAGAAGCTATTTTTGATAAAAGTATATTTGTGCTTATACCTATTGAAACAGTTAAACCTGTTTCATTTAAAACATCATTATAAATCATCTTAGCCATCTGAAGTGGTTTGTATTTTTTAGTTGCATCAGTTAAATCAACATAACATTCATCGATAGAGGCAAATTCAATCTTATCTGAATATCTAGATATTACTTCAAATACTTCATTTGCTTTTTCTTGATAATATTCATGATCAGATTCAACCAAAACAAAATCAGAACATAATTCTCTTGCTTTGAATAAAGGCATTCCTGATGTTATTCCATATGACCTTGCTTTATAGTTTGCTGTAGCCACTATTCCTCTTCCGTTTAATTCGTGACCAACACCCATTGCTTTACCTTTTAGCTCTGGATTCCTCATTTCTTCAGCTTGTGCAAAGAAAGCATCTAAATCTATTGTAAATATAAGTTTTTGATCTATAGCAAAGTTATTCATATGTAAATTATACTATTAAAAAAGAGTAGTTGAACTTAACTACTCTATATGTTTAATCATTTCTTTAACTATTTCTTCAGGATTAGAAGAATTAGCATCTATTATGATCATTTTACTTACGCTACCTTTTATATATTCTTGTATTTCGGGGTTATTGTAATATTGATTATACATATCTCTTCAATATTCTACATCAACTTCCTTCTCAGACTCTCTACCTCTGTTTTCAACTCTTCTTATAACCTCTTCGAAGTCAGCTTTTAATAAAAAGAAGATATCAACTTTTGCACTTTCTTTTAATCTTTCATTAAGTTGCTTATTAATTACATTATATGTTTGTCATAATGGGAAAGGCATATCATTCTTCACAAAAGGCATTGATGCAATGATGTAATCATCCAAGAAATGCCTATCAAATATATTAATGCCTTCTCTTTGAGAGAATCTATATGCATTATTGAATCTTCCTAATACAAAGTTTATTTGAATTAGGAATGATCAAGCAGGCCTGTTCTCATAATAGTTATCTAAGTAAGGATCATCCTCATTTATCTCATCCATGAAAAAAACGTCTTCGCTTTTAAGCTGAAGATGTTTTTCTAATTCTTTTGAGATTGTGGATTTACCAACACCAACTGTGCCAGATATAACAATATTCATTCTTTTTTCTTTCTTAAGTTCTTTTAGAGATATATTTAACTACTTTATCAACTACTTCATTAGGAGTTGAGTCATCTGTATCTATCTCTACAAAGTTTTTGACATTTTCTTTGAAGATTTTTCTATATTTTTTAGCTCCATAATATCTATAATATAAATCTTGTCAGAATTTAGTATCTATATTATTTTCTTCATTACTTTCTTGCTCTCTTCCTCTTTGTCCGAATTGTCTTTCAGCCACCGTATCAAATGTGGCTCTCAATAGGATGAAGAAGTCTGGCTTTTCATAAAGTTCAACTTTAGAAAGTAACTCATCATATATTATTTTATAAGAAACTTGATTGTCTTTAGTTATTGCATTTCTAACGTTTTTTAGTTCCGCAAATACTAAGTCTTCATAAAATGTTCTATCATATATAATCACATAATCATTAGGATCTTTTTCTTTATAAAGTTCTTCAATTTCTAATCACTGCTTAAATCTAGTTAAAACAAATTCTATTTGCCCTAGGAATGATCACTTCTCTAAACTTTGATAGAATAAATCGAAGAAGGGGCTTTCTAAGACTAATTCAGAAAGCACTACTACTTCTTTACCTAATTTTCTGTAATGTTCTTCTACAAGCTTTACTGTTGTTGATTTCCCAACTCCAGATGTACCTGATATTATTATTTTCATTTTTATTTATTAATTATCTCGAATAACTCATCAGCAGTTTGCTCAGGAGTTTTGTTTTCTGTGTCAATTCTAACTACTTCTTTACTATATTTATCGAAGTGGTACTTGAATTTTGGTTTAACATAGTATGAATCATATAATTCTTTTCAATATAACTCATCTGTATCTTTTTCAGCTTCTCTACCTCTTTTATGTAGTCTAGAAACTATTGTAGAAATGTCTGCTTCTAATAAAAAGAAGTAGTCAGGTTCTGTTTTAGATTCCACTAGTTTATCTAATAACTCTTTGTATACAGATTGGTATACTATAGAGTGAATATTAGATATGTTTTCTTTGATAGAGTGAAGTTCTGCAAAGATATAATCATCAATGAAGTGTCTATCATAAACTGTAATCACTTTTCCATCGTTTTCTTTTCTATCTTTCTCATCTACCAATCACTGCTTGAATCTCTCCATTAAGAAATCAAGTTGAGCTACAAATGCTCACTTTTGTGGTTCAGCATAATAATGTGCTAGATATGGTGAATCAGCTGTTTTCTCAGTTAAATGATTAACTTTTCAACCTGCTGCTTCTAGTTTTTTGTTTAATTCTTCTGTTGTTGTAGATTTTCCAACACCAACTGTTCCTGAAATTACTATTCTCATTTTAATACCTTCCTATTGTACCTTTCCACCATATTTACCAGTTGTTGTATTAACTATAACAACTTGACCATTATCTATAAATTGTGGTACGTCAATTTCTATTCCTGTTTCTAAAACCGCTTTCTTAGTTGCGTTAGTTACAGTATCACCTCTAACAGCATCTGCTGTTTCAGTTACTTTTAGTTCTACGTTTTTAGGTATCTCAACACCTAAAACTCTTGATTCATAAGTTATAACTAATACTTCTGAACCTTCTATTATGTATTTTAACTCTTCTTGTAGTTTGCTTACTTCGATTTCTATTTGCTCAAATGTTTCATTATCCATAAATATTGCATTATCACCATCGATATATAGATATTGCATTGTTGATTTTGAAACAAAAGCTTTTTCCACTTTATCTCCACCTGTGAATGTTACTTGTGAAGTTGATCCAGTAAACATATTCTTTATTTTACACTTAACGTGTGCTTGTCCTCTCCCTGATTTAGAGTGAGATGATTCTATAACCATGCATACTTCATTATTATGAATGAAAGTAATACCTGGTTTGAATTCATTAACATTTATTTGTTCTGCCATAATTCCTCTTTCTTACACTTTAATTTTACTCTATTATTACTTTGAGAATTAATTAATATTTAATTCTACTGGAGTTGAGTTAAGGATTTCATAACCTTCTTTTGTTACTAAAACTGCTTGTTCTAGTCTTACCCCATATTTACCTGGTATATAAATACCTGGCTCAATTGTAATTACCATTCCCTCTTCAATAGAAGCTGTTGATTTTGTACTTAAACTTATTTGTTCATGTATCTCAATACCTACTCCATGTCCTAATGCATGAGTGAAATACTCTTTATAACCATATGAATCAATAATCTCAATAGCAAGTTCATGCAGCTCTTTGGCTGTAACTCCTGGTTTAACTATTTCGATACATCTTTCCATAGCTTCTTTAACTACATTTCATATTTTAGTTTCTTCTTCAGACACTTCTCCTTCAACAACGAATGTTCTTGTCATATCAGAAGCTCATCCTTCTAGAAATACACCCATATCTATAGTTAACATTTCGTTTGCTTGGATAACTCTATCTGAAGCCTGTCAATGTGGGTTTGAACCTGAAGGACCTGCTCCTATTATTGGCTCAAATGAAGGTGCTTCAGCTTCTGAGTCAACAATCTTCTTAAGTATTATTGCTCTAACATCCTTTTCAGTCATCCCTACTTTAACTTCCTTCATTACTGATTGTAATATTTCATCATTAAGTTTAGAAGATCTCTTCATTCTGTCTATATCTTCTTCAAGATAACCATCTCTTAAGAAACCATAGTTGAATGTTTTTACTTCAATACCTTTTGTGCTATATGCTTCTTTTAGAATCTTATATTCTTTAATTGAAACATCAGTATCATTAACATAAATTTCTGTAAATTCATTTTCTGATAAGATTGTGTCCATTCAACCTTGTTTAGAAGAGTCTATTACTTTAACTCCTTCAATTGAGTTTTTTGCATTTTCCAAATATCTAGGATCTGTTAATGCATATCATTCTCCGTTGATTAACATTAATGTTAAATTAGATGAAGTAAATCTAGTTAAGTAATAAACATCATGATTGTTTGTAATTAATACGTTTTTATTTAGTTTGTTTTTTGTTTTGTTTAAGATTGAATTCATATTTATTCCTTTTGAACCTTTCGTCTATATTTTCTCTATATGCATCTATTGTATATTGATGTGGTTCTATGTTTTTCTTTTTAAGTTTTTCTATTGATTCTTTAAGAATCTTTTTATATGTATCATCAAGGCTCTTGTAAGCAAGAATTCTTAACTTACCTACTTTGTCACCTTTTCTATCTGTAGATATCTTATCAGCTACATATAGTATTTTATCTATCTTGGTAGTAGATGGTTTTGTTAGAGTGTGAGAAGCTATTGCATCGAATATCTCTTTATTATCTCACTTATACTCTTCTCTTAATCACAATGCTGCTGCATATCCATGAAGAGCAGGGTAAGGAATACTGTCAACATCAAACTCCTTATTCTTATCTAGTTTCTTAATCATATCTTTCAATTCTTCTTCAGAGTAGTACTTGAACAAGTCATGAACAAGCCCTGCATATCAAGCATCACTAACATGCTTATATTTATATTCATTAGATAATCTTTTTGCATGAGATGCAACCGCCACTGAATGTTGATACCTCTTCTCTCTAAGTACATTAAATACAAGGGTTTTCAAGTATAATCTATTCTTTGATATATAAGTTTTTGCAGCTTCTGGTATAAAGTCTCATCTTATTTCATTAAGTATTGCTGTTGAAGAGAATTCATAAAACTCATCCTTGATATAAATAACTGTTTCATCTTTTGATATCTCTTTATTTATTTCTGGAGAACGTCTGTAAATTACAATTTCAGCATTTTCCCTCATTCTATCAACATATTCTCATTTATCAAAACCATTATATCTATCTTCTCCCATTATTCAAAATAATTGATCTTTAGGGAATTTACTTTTAAAGTAATCTATTGTTTTGTAAGTGTAAGATATACCTTTTTGATTAATTTCGAAGTCTGATATTTTTAATCAAGGAAGACCTTCCGCTTTCAATGATCTTTTAACTATTTCATATCTATGTTTTGGATCTATTTGTTCAATTTTGAATTGCTTATCAGTAGTAATGTAACTAGGAACAAAGAAAACTTGGTTAAGTCCTAAATTTTCCTTAACCTTTTTAATCATATTTATGTGTCCTTTGTGGATGGGATTGAATGTCCCACCGAATATTCCTATTTTCATTTTTCTTATTGATATAAACTATTTACTAAATTAAATTTAACTCCCTTTGGAAGAGATAATGTTATCTTTTGTTTATTTGATTTAAATGTTATTATCCCTAAACCAGATATTATTAAATCATATCTCTTTCCTTCTTTGTGTTCTATATTATGTGTTTCAAATTCTTCATTTTGAAGACCTTTATATTTACCTCTATGTAACTCAACTAAGTTAGAGAATGTAAATTGATATCCATTCTTATCTGTTGAGTCTAGAACATTAAACTCTGCATAATCTCCAATCTTAATTGTTTGATTATCATTCAATTGGTAATTAGTGACTTTGATTTCTTTTTTAGGATGTGTTTCTTTCAGTTGGTTTATCGTCATTATGTTTTGATAACTTCCATTCAAGATTATTCCTGGGTAATCTTTTATTATTTTATCTTCATAATCAAGTTCAATCACTTCTTTTGTAGTTCCAATTGAATTAGTAATTAAATTATTAACCTCTAATCCAACTGCGTTAAATAAAGATTTAATTAATGATGACTTACCTACATTAGAGTAACCTATGATTGCTGTGTTCCTATCACTTCCTAGTATAAAGGCAGCAACTGCATCAATATTTATCTTTTTAAAAGTAGAGATAAGAGCTAATTGAGAGAAGGCAATACCTTTGCCTTCTGCTATTTCATCGATTCAATCAATAATTGATTCTTCAGGTATTGATTTAGGTAAAGAATCGACCTTATTTACTAGTATAGTTAAGTTTTCTGGTTTGACATACTTGTTTATTCCTGATATTATTGTTTCAAAAGGATTTAAAACATCAACTACCATTAATACATTGAAGTCTTTAATCTCTGAAATCTCCTCTAACTCATAGAATGTAGATAAGTTATTATCATACTCACCATAGTTTTTGGATCTAAAACACTTTTTGCAAATTGGCGAATCAAGATTTGGTGCATAACCTTCTAATGATTCATTTTCATTTTGCATCACAAGTCCACAACCTTGACATTTCTTATAAGATTTCATAATCCTCCGAGTAGATAGTTCTAGTGGTACTTCCTGATTTAACAATAAGGTTGTTTTTTGCCAATCTCTTGAATACAAATCTTTCTAGGAAAGAAATGAACTTATCAACTGTCTTTTCAGGGTCCATTAATGGTTGAACCAATATTGACTCTGTATGAACAAAGTTGGCTGCTAATGTATCTGTAATTATCATATCACCTATAATAACAGTTTCTTGTGGTTTAACACCAATTTCATTTATAGTTTTCTTAATTGCATTAGGTAGTGGTTTTTTAGCATTTGAAATATATCTATCTAAACCAAGTTTCTCAGCAAAGAAAGATACACGTTTACTTGTATTGTTAGAAACCAGAACGAATTCGAAGTTTCTTTTTTTCACTTCTTCAACAAACTTTCTAACCTGCATTGTAGGGAACTTTGTGAAGTGAGGGACCAAAGTATTATCAAGATCACAAATTATTAACTTGATCCCTTGTTCTTTAAGAGAGTCTAAATCTATCTCATGAACTGAAGTAACATAAGCCGAAGGTTTAAGATAGTTAACAAAATAACCAAGTATAAACGAACTTTGGTTTTCATCATTATTTTGTTTTCTCTTATGGTTATATTTCTTCATTTTGTTCCTTTAAGAAAAAAAGAATCTAAATATTTCTTTTATTTAGATTTTTCTTTATGTAAAGTCTTAGCATTACAATTTGAGCAATACTTTTGAATTTCCATTTTATCTGGTTGTTTTGTTTTATTTCTGTCTCCGATGTAGTTTTCATGTTTACATACATCACATCTGTATACAAATTTTGTTCTCATAATAAATTTCCTTTTACTTATTAATTATATAATAAAACACTTATTAAAAATAAGTGTTTTATAAGTTATTTCCTATGAATCTTTTTTTCTTTCTTCAACTACTTTATCTCTCATTTTATCAAGAGCTTTTTCTACTGAATCTTTAGATTCACCAGTAATTTTAGTTAAGGCTCATTTCAATTCTTCTATCTCAATATCTTTTTGAGCATTAAGATTTTCTAGTTTTTCAATTACTAAACTTTTTTCTTTCTTAATATTTTTCTTTTCAGCCATACGTTCTTTACGTTTTTCAAGGTTTTTCTGCATCTCAATTGCAAAACCATTAACAACAACGGCTGTGAATAATGAAACAAAAACAATTCCTATAATACCAATGAACATTGATCATATTCTCATTGATGTTGTTAAAGGATATATATCACCAAAACCTATAGTTGATATTGTAATGAACACTCATCATAATGTTTCAAAGAAGTTTAAGTATTCATTATTATCTCCATTGGCATTATGGAAACCAGCAGGGAATAAGTGTTGAACACCAAAAGTTATTGAAGCTATTGCTAAAACAACCACTAAGAAGATTATTGTTATAGAAATCAAGATTTTTCATTGAGTAGCAAATGCTTTACTTAAGAAAATGAAACCATTAATAACTGGGTTGTTTCTCAGTTTTTTCTTTTCATCCGTTTCTTCAACTTCCATCCCTAGAAGTTCATCTTTAAACTCTTCTTCCTCTTCTTGTTCTCTTTCTTTTATCTCTTTGGCTGTTGCTTTAAGTTCTTCTTTCTTTTCTGCTTCTTTTTCTAAACCAGTTGGTTCTTCTTGTATAGCATCTAATAATATATCTTTTGCTTTTTTATTGTTCATTATATCTCCTTTAATAATTTGTTATAGTTATCTATTAACCTTTGTGAATATTTTTGCTCTTTTATTTTGCATTCTTTTTCAGTTATATGTAAGCAGTTGTTAAATTTGCAATCTCCATATAACTCTTTGAAGTTCAGGAAGTTTCTTGCGATATCCTCTTTACTCATATCAGTAAATTCAAGTGAAGAGAATCCCGGAGTATCGATAATATAAGAATTATCAAATATTTCAAATGCTTCAGAGTGCCTGGTTGTATGTTTACCTCTACCTAAAGCTTTTGAAATCTCTCCAGTAGCTAAATTGAACTTATTATTAATATTATTTAATAATGTTGACTTACCAACTCCGGTTTGACCTGTTATAACGGATAATTTATTTTTAGTTCAATCTTCCAATTGTTCCTTTTGTTCATCTGTTATGTTAAAGTCAGTAATTAAAACTTTGAATCCATACTTAATGTAATCATTGATTATATCCATATGACTTTCATCTTTAGCTAAATCTTTCTTTGTGAATATCAATATAGGTTCAACGTCTTTTGAATTGAATATGGTGATTAATTTATCTAAATAGTAATCATTTAATGTTGGTTCAACTATAGATGTAACTAATATACCATTATCAACATTAGAAATATTAGGTCTGATGAATTCATTTTTTCTTTCATGTAACTTAGTGATCACATTAATCTCTTCTAGACCCTCTTTATTTTCGTTGATCTCAATATCAACTATATCTCCAACTAATATTTTAATATTTTGATTTCTAAACTTCCCTAAAGGTTTACAATTATATGTTCTTTTGTTTGTTAAAACTTTGTAATTACCTCCAGATGAATATATTACTCTTCCTTGCATATATATTAATTATACTATCATTAATAAAAGTTTAGTTATAACTATTTTTTATGGAACTCAACATAGTTTATTTCATTACCTAGGGCAGAAAATTTCTTTTCGTATCCTGTTTTTATAGGGCTAGGATTTTCTTCAATTGGTAATGCATGTAAATTCCTTGTTTCATTCTCTATAGTGAATTTAGTATGTTCTTTGGCTTGCTCTAATGAGAATTCGAATAAATCTATTTGATCTGTTTTGAATTCTATCACTCCACCTTTAGCCAAAAGCTTGTAATAGTTATTTAAGAAAGTATTGAATACTAATCTTCTTTTAGCATGTCTATCCTTTGGTCAAGGATCTGGGAAGTTTATAAATATCTTATCAACACTTCCTTCTTCGAATCATTCCAATATTTCATTGGCATCACCCGAAATGAATTTTAAGTTAGGTATATTCAACTCTTCAGCTTTCTTTACAGGTATTTGTTGAACAGTAGGATACTTTTCTATCCCTATAAAGTTAACTTCTGGATGTGCTGATGATTTTAATAAAGTAAATTCACCCTTACCCATTCCAATTTCTATTCATAAAGGTTTGTCATTATTAAAAATCTCTTCCTTTCATTTATTTTTTAATTCATTTGGTTTTGTGAATGTTATTTCACTATTCTCTAAATAAGGTAGAGAGTCTCTATCCATTCTTAATCTTCCCATTATTTTCCTCCTCTTAAGAACATTAGGTCTTTATCACCCATTCTTCTTTTATCAATATTTGCAAATCTTTCTAAAGATTTAATTTCTATTTTAAATGGCTTCTCCATAACGATAACTGCATCTTCAGAGAGTATATCGTTATCAAGAATGAAGTCTAACGCTTCATCATAATACTTGGTAGCAATAAAAGGTGGATCTAAGAATAATATTGTAGGTTTAAAAGGCAATTTCTTTAAAACCATTCTAAAATCAGATTTAAATACTTTAAAGTTTTTGCTATCTAACTCTAATTCTTTTATATTTTTCTCTATTGCTTTAACTGATTCAATGTTATTATCAGATCAATAAACAGTTCCGGCCCCTAGAGATGCAGATTCAAATCCTAAAGCTCCTGTTCCTGCAAATAAATCAACAACAATATCTTTGGAGCTTATATTAAGCACATTAAACATTATTGATTTTGCAGAAGATTGAGTTGGCCTCATCTTTTGATTGTCTCCTACTATTAAATTTCTTCTTTTATACTTACCAAAGTTTATTTTCATAATATATCAATTATAATAAAAAAATACTCTATAAAGAGTATTTGTTAATTTTCTAATCCGAAGAATTCTTGTAAGTATCTACCTACTCCACCTTCGTTGTTAGTGTAATCAGTAATGTCATTAGCATATGTTTTAATAGTACCTTTGGCATTTTTCATTACTACACCAATAGAGGCTTCTACTAGCATTTCTCTATCATTAAGACCGTCACCGAATGCAATAGTTCTTGAAAGAGGTATATTGTGGAATTCAGCTATTTGTCTTAAAGCAAAACCTTTATTTGCTGTTTTTTGACTTATTTCTAATAGCATTCCTGGTTTATCTGGAGAACCAGTTTTTCAATATCTAAAGAAGAAAGCTGAACCATATTTTCTTTTTAATACATTAACAATATCATAAGGATCTTCTATCTTATCTAGATCAATCTCTATTAATGATGACATAGGAACACCTTTTAGAGGTTCAGTTATATCTCATTTAACCAATTCTCTATCTCCACCTTTTGTAATCATTTTAGCTAAATCGTTTTCAACATTAGTTGAATGAGTAACAGTCAGAGTTTCTATGATAATAGTCCCTGCTGTTTCTCTTAAGATTTCTTCATTAAGAATATCATCAAGAATTTCTCTATTCATAGAAAAAGTTAAAGGTGTGAAGAAATCTTCATTACCTGGATAATGGATATGAGTACCATTATAGTTACCGATGATACTATCTAACCCTAATTTGTTATATAGTTCTTTAGTATCCTTTCATGGTCTACCTGTTATAATAGCCACTTTGTGACCTTTATCAATTAATTTATTAATAACTTCAATGTTAATTGGATTAACCTCCATGTTTGAACCATGAGCAGTCTTTGTTTTGTCAGGAGACATTAAAAATGTTCCATCAAGATCTACAGTTATTAATCATTTTTCATCTTTTTTAAAATTTATCATTATTTTATTCCTATTCCTTTTTCTATCTTCAAGATGTTTGCTTCAGCAATGCCTTGAATATATTCTTTATTGAAGTCTAGAGCTTTTCTAACCTCTTCTTCATTGATTGAATTATATTTATCTTGTATTTTACTTAATAATTCAACCACAACCTCAGAAACTCCTTCTTTAAATTCTTTATAATCAGAATCTTTAAATATTTCTTCAGCTTCTTCTATTTTAATTTCTTTTATTGCCGCATAAATAGACAATAAGTTTGAAACACCTGGTTTATTTTCTGTATCAAAGTAAACTTTATTTTCAGAATCAGTTAACGAAGTCATAATTTTCTTTTTAGCAACTTCTAAGTCATCTAATAAGAATATTGTTTCATTTACATCATCATCTGATTTAGACATTTTCTTTGTAGGTGTTTTTAAAGCCATAACTTTAGCTCCTAATTCATTAATAATTGGATTTGGGATATTAAAGTCTAACTCAAATCTAGAATTTAATCTTTCAACTAAATCTCTAGTTAATTCTAAATGTTGTTTTTGATCTTTACCAACTATAACGCCATTTGCATTATATAATAATATATCTCCAGCCATTAGAATTGGGTACAATAGTAAACCAAGTGGAATTTGTTCTGTTTTATTCTCACTCTTAACTGATTTATCTTTATATTGAGTCATTCTTTTTAATTGACCTTCATTTGATATAGTAGTTAAGTAATAAAATAATTCAGTATGTCCAATTATTTCTGATTGTTTAAATAATTTTGTTTTTTCAACATCTATTCCGCAAGCTAAATATAAAGCTAATTGTTTTTTAACGTTATCTCTAAGTACTTGAGGGTCTATTGGTAATGTGATTCCATGTAAATCAGCAACAAACATGAATACTTCATATTCTTCTTGAGCCTTTACTAGATTTTTTATTGAACCAATATAATTCCCTAATGTTAAATTACCTGTTGCAGTAATTCCAGATACAATTCTTTCTTTCATATTATTGCTCCTTGTCTTTTTTAGATTTACCCTCTAATCTTGTTTTTAAGTTTTCTTCCATTTTCTCTGTAGAATAATTCAATACTACAGGAATAACTATTGGAGAAAGTCTTCTTACATCAAATATAACTCTTTCTCCTGTTGTTCTCACGACTTCTTTGATTCCTTTGAATGTAATCTTCTCTCCTGAGTTTCAATAATTGTTAAGATCATTAACAACTTCATTTTCAACTTGTTCTAATATAGAACCATTTGATTCCGCATGGAATAATCCTTTTATTTCCGCTCTAGGAGATGCTATGAATTCATTTTTTGTTGAATCAATAGCTATTGTTATTGACATCACACCATTTTGTGACATCTTTTCTCTATTAGCGATGATTTTATGAGATTGACCTCTTAAGTTTGTATCATCTACATAAATATCTTCAGCAGGAACAGCATCATGCAATGAAACTTCTCCTCTTTCTAACTTAAGTCTTTGACCATTTGAAAGAATAAATACATTCTTTTTGTTCACTCCTGTTTTAACAGCAGTTTGACCATGCTTAACTTGCATTGCTGTTTCCCCATGAACTGGGAAGAAGTATCTTGGCCTTAATAAATTGAACATTAATAATTGTTCTTGGTTTCCACCGTGACCTGAAGCATGAACTTTAGGCACTTTTTTGTTATCTATTACTTTAACTCCTGATTTAATCAATTTGTTAGTAACTTTTTCTACTGCTTCATAGTTTCCTGGTATAGCTGAAGAAGCAAAGATTACTGTATCATCTTGTTTAAGTTTAACTTCTTTATGTCTACCATCTGCCATTTTTGAAATACCAGCATTTGGTTCACCTTGTGTACCAGTTGAAATAATAACAACATCATCTTGATCATATTTTTTGAATTGTCTTAAATCCATAAATAATTCATCAGGTGCATTAATATATTTAATCCTTCTAGCAATATCAACAACCTTATCCATTGAATAACCATTAATAACAATCTTTCTATTATGTTTTACAGCAGTTGTAATAATCTCTCTAACTCTGTAAACATTAGAAGCGAATGTTGCAATAATGATTCTTCCTTTTGCTTCTTCAAATAATTCATCTAGAGCTTCTCTAACATCCATTTCAGAGTTTGAGAACTTCTCTACTCCAGCATTTGTTGAATCTGATAACATTAAATCAACACCGTTTTGACCAAGAGCAGCCATTTTATTTAAATCAGCTCTTGTTCCAACTGGAGTAAAATCAAATTTGAAGTCACCAGTATTAACTACTGTACCATGTTTTGATTTAAATGTTACTCCATAACAATCTGGGATTGAGTGGTTAACATTGAAGAATGAAATATCAAAATTAAGTGTATTTATCTTAAATTTATTGTTGATGATATTTATTTTAGGTTTCGGTATACCTCTTTCTCTAACTTTATTTCAAATTAAACCTGCAGCTATTTTACCTGCATAGATATTTGGTATATCTACCGCATTTAATAAGTGAGGGACTGAACCAATATGGTCTTCATGTCCATGAGTTATTATTAAACCTTTTATTCTTTTTTTATTTCTTTCTAAATATTCAAACGAAGGTATTATCCCTTCTACTGAAACAGTATCTGAAGCAAACTTAATACCTGAGTCTACTATTCATATTTCTGTTCCTTGTTCGAATACATACATGTTCTTACCAACTTCGCCTAAACCACCTAGGGCATAAACTAACATTGGGGGAACATTACTTATATCTATATTTTCTTTTTCCATTTTAATTTTCCTTATTTATATTTTTATATTTATAAAGAGAATTTAACTTGCTTATATCTTTTTAACGTTTGAATCCAATTTCATAGGAGATAGTTTGTTTATTCTATCATAAAACATAACACCTGATAGGTGATCCATTTCATGTTGTAGAACTATCGCTGTTAAACCATGAGCTTCTATTTCGACTTCTCTATCTGTGAAGTGATCTATCGCTATTATTTTAACAGTATGTGGTCTAGCCACATATCCTGGGATTTCTTCAACTACTGATAAACAACCCTCTCCTGTAGAAAGAGCTGACATTTTATCTGATGTTTCAATTATCCTTGGATTTACTAAAGCAAATTCTTCAGGTTCAAATCCCTGATTATTCTCTATTCTTATATACATCATCTTCTTTAAGTGACCCAATTGTACTGCTGATATACCATAAGCTGGTCTCAAGTTTCTTTGAGATGCCTGATTATGATCTTGAGAAGATCTAACATAATCAATCATTTGATTCATTATTGTTAAATCGGCTTTTGAAAGAGGTCATACTACGTCTTCTGAAACCTCTCTCAATATTGGATTGTCATCTTTAACGATGTCATTATAAGAAATTCTTACTAATTTATTTACATTAATATCTTTCTTAGCCATATCTATATAATTATACTCATAATTTTTAGAAAAAACACAAGTTATTAAAAAACACCACAAATTGTGGTGTTTTTTCTTAATTTACTTTGATTCTTTTAATAGGATTTCTAAAGCTTCCTTAGCTTTTTTGTTTAATTTCTTAGGCATTATCGGATTTAACCTTACATAAAGGTCCCCTCTGTGTTCTGGTTCATTAAGAATAGTGAATCCTTTACCTTTTACCCTAAGTAATTTGTTTATATCTGATAACTCAGGTATCTTTAATGAAACTACTTCGTTTTTAAATAGCTCTATCTCTACCTTTTTACCAGCTATTATATCCAGAACATTAATATCTAGACTGTAGAATAGGTTATCATCAGCTCTTTCAATATTTTTATGTTCTTTAGAGTATACTCTAATGAAGTAGTCTCCATTAGGACCACCATTTGCTCCTGGGTGACCTTCTCCTGGGATTCTTATTTCCATCCCATTACGTATACCTGCTGGTATTTTTATTTCTTTTGTGCTACCGTCTAATAATTTTACGGATATTTGCTTTCCATGGAAAGCTTCCTCTAAAGAAATAATAACTTGAGTTGCAACATCTTGTCCTTTTCTAGGTCTATTTGGATTTCCTCCTCCAAAGAACTCTTCGAATATAGAACCAAATCCTCCAAAGCCACCGCCTTGTCCGAATATGTCCTCGAATCCTCTGAATCCTCCGCCACCAAACCCTTGTCCATCGACTCCTTGGTGACCGAATCTATCATATCTTGATCTTTTCTCTGGATCAGACAAGATTTCATATGCCTCATTTATCTCTTTAAATTTTTCTTCAGCATCATCCTCTTTATTTACGTCAGGATGAAACTTCATAGCAAGTTTTCTATAAGCCTTCTTTATAGTTGACTCATCAGCATTCTTATCAATGCCTAAAACTTCATAATAATCTCTCTTTGTACTCATTACTCTTCTTCAACATCTATTACATTGTCATCAGAGTTTTCTTCTGGTTGTTCACCAGTAGTGTTAGCTCCACCTGCTTGTTGAGTGAATGCTTGTGCTGCTGCGTTAATTTGTGAGATGAAAGTTTTTAGACCTTCGATATCTCTTTTTTCAATTTTTTCTTTAAGTTCAGCAACTTGTTTTTCTAGTTCTGCTTTTTGAGCATCATCAATTGGCGGCATACCTTCTGGTTGTTCACCATTTAATCCTGCTTCCAAATTAGCTAATAACGATTGAGCTTGGTTAATAACTTCAATCTCTTCTTTTAGTTTGTTATCTTTCTCTTTGTTTTCTTCAGCTTCTTTAACCATTCTTTCAATTTCTTCCTCAGATATTGAACCTGAATTAGATATTGTAATTGATTGCTCTTGATTAGACTTTTTGTCTAATGCTTTAACTGAAACGATACCATTTGCATCGATTGAGAATGTAACTTCAATTTGTGGAACACCTCTAGGTGCTGCTTCAATTCCTGAAAGTGTAAATCTACCTAATGATTTGTTGTCATTAGCCATACCTCTTTCACCTTGTAGTATGTTAATGTCTACTTGTGGTTGGTTGTCTTCTGCTGTTGAGAACACTTGTGACTTAGATGTAGGTATTGTAGTATTTCTCTCAATAAGTGGTGTCATTACTCCACCCATTGTTTCTATACCTAGTGTAAGTGGTGTTACATCTAATAGTAATACGTCTTTAACGTCTCCTGATAAAACACCACCTTGGATTGCTGCTCCTAATGAAACTACTTCATCAGGGTTAATTGAAGTGTTAACTTGTTTCCCAAGTTCTTTTTCCACCATTTCTTTAACTGCTGGTATTCTTGTTGATCCACCAACTAATAGTATTTCATCAATGTCTCCTGCAGATAGTTTAGCATCTTGTAAAGCTTTTCTAACTGGAACTAATGTTCTTTCTAATAAATCTTTAGAAAGATTTTCGAATTCCGCTCTTGTTAGTTTTGTTTCAAAATGTATTGGTCCAGCTTCTCCTGCTGAAATGAATGGTAATGAAATTGTTGCCTCTAATACACCTGATAAATCTTTTTTAGCTTTCTCAGCTGATTCTTTAATTCTTTGCATTGCCATTTTATCCGTTGATAAATCAAATCCGTTTTCTTTTTGGAATTTTTCTAATAAGTGATTCATGATTACTTCATCAAAGTCATCTCCACCTAATCTGTTATCTCCAGCTGTAGAAAGAACTTCAAATGTTCCTTCTGATAATTCAAGTATTGAAACATCGAATGTTCCTCCACCTAGATCATATACTAAGATTTTCTCTTCTTTTTCTTGATCATCAATTCCATAAGCAAGCGCAGCTGCTGTAGGTTCATTGATAATTCTTTCAACTTCTAATCCTGCTATTTTACCAGCATTTTTAGTAGCATTTCTTTCAGCATCATTGAAGTAAGCTGGAACTGTAATAACTGCTTTAGTTATTTTCTCTCCAATTTTAGCTTCTGCATATTCTTTCATGTATGAAAGGATCATAGCTGAAATTTGTTCTGGTTTATATTCTTTTCCATTAACTTTGATTGTCTCTTCAGTTCCCATTAATCTTTTAACTGAAGATACTGTTTCTGGATTTGTGATTGCTTGTCTTTTTGCTGCATCACCTACGATGATTTCATCGCCTTTGAATGACACTACTGAAGGCGTCGTTCTATTTCCTTCAGGGTTTTCTATAACTTTGGCAGTTGTACCTTCCATAATTGATACTACTGAGTTTGTTGTCCCTAAATCTATTCCTATAATTTTACTCATAATTACCTCTCTTCTTTGTATTGAACTAATTCAATATCTAGATTGTATTTTTTAGTTATTTTCTTAAATTTATTTCATCTATATAGATATGTTGGAGTGCTATTGAAATATCAATTCTTTGAATATCATTTAAATTTCTCACAAATATCTTTGATGTATTCTAAATCTTCTTCTGAAGTTATTTTCTTAATATTATCTTCATCAAGAGATTTCTTAATCTGTAAATACCTATACTTTCTATAAGGTATTTTCATAAAAGCCAATATAATAGTGAATAATATTATTATGATTAATAATACCGATACTGTCACTATATAACTTAACACTTCTGGTGAGTTCATTTATTCACCTTTTGCTTCCTTAGCCTTAGCAATTGTTACTGTTGCTGGTCTAAGTAATTTTTCATGAAGTAAGTAACCCTTCATTTTAACTTGGAATATTTTTCCAGGTTCTACTTCATCAGTTTCCACTTCTTCAATTGCATGATGAAGGTTAGCATCGAACTCATCGCCTTTTTCAACTTTGATTTCTTTTACTCCTTCACCTTCTAACGCAGTTTTGAAGTTATTTAAGATCATTTCAAATCCTTTAATTCAATTCTTAACTTCATCTGAAGCATTTTGTGTGTTCATTGCCATTTCGAACATATCTACTGTAGGTAGTATTGTTAAAATGAATTGTGAAGCCCTATATTTTAGAACGTCTAATTTTTCTTTATCGAATCTTTTTCTTAGATTCTCCATTTCAGCTATAGCCTTAAGATATTCATCTTTGAAATCTTCATTTATTTCTTTAGCCGCTTCTTTAACTTTCTCTGAAACATTCTCAGCGAATTCTTTTACACCTTCGAATGTTTCTCCAAGCTCTTCTTTAACATCTTCTAATACTGATTCAGCCGCTTCTTTTAAGTTTTCAATTGCTTCTTCAACTTGTTCGGCATTTGGTTGAGTATCTTCAACTATGTTATCAACTTGTTCTTTATCTTTTTCTTCGTTATACATATTAATCTCCTATCTTTTCTTCTAAATATGCTAATAATGAAAATAGTTTTTCATAATCTTGGTGTTTAGAACCAACAATCGTTAGTTGTTTATGTTTATCACCAAGATCTATTTCTTTTTGAACTATGGAAACACCATCTATTGCCTTAACATCTATTGTTAATCCATTAGAAGTGTTTGCTATTGCTCCATCTTCATTAATCAGTTCTCAAATTGAGTTGTTTTCAATCATTTCAAATATTGCTTTAACTTGTTTTTTAACATCTATTGTTTCTGCAACTATCAAACTATTCATTCCTTGATAATTACTCTTTGAAGTTATAACTTTATTTACCAATAGTTTAATAACTTCTTGGAATTTATCTTCTATATCTTTTATTTCTATAGTTAATATTTGTCCAAGATTATCTACTGCCTCTGTTAACTCGCTAATAGGTGTATTCTTTAATCTTTTACCTAATGCCTTAATAGCTTTAGCGAATTCAGTGTATTTAATTTCATTTAAACTAGCTTCATTGTTTATAACTTGACCAGTTGAAGTAACAATAATGATTACTGCTTTATCTTCTCCTACTGGATATGAGTTTATATCAACAATCTCTTCTGATTCAACTTGATCTTTAGTTATTGTTAAAGTATTTGTTGATTCATTAATCAATTTCATTGCTTCCGATATTGTTTTATCAATACCTTCTTTTCTATTTGATAGTATTTCATCTAATCTTTTTTTAATTGATAAGATACTATTTGGGTTTGATTGTATAGATTGCAAGTAATGCTGATAACCTTTGTTAGTCGGAACCCTACCTGATGCTCTACCAGAAGAGAAACCTAACTTAGTTATGTAGCCTTCGTTTTCTAATGCTACCATTTCTTGCCTAACTAATGCTGGTGATATATTTAAATCAGGATTTTTCTCAATGATAGTTCCTGAAGCAACTGGCTCACCATTAATAACGTATTCTGATAATATTAAATTTAATATTTTTAATTGTCTTTCTGTTGCCATTAATTTATTACCTCATCTATAATCTTGAATTCGTCATCCTCGACAATAATCTCGTATTTATTTCCTTTGATTATTTCTCCATCTAGCACTTTATCAACTATCATGTTTTCTATGTTTTTAGAAATAAACCTCTTGATTGGTCTTGCTCCAAATTGCTCATCTGAACCTTCTTTTGATATCTTAAGAATAACTTCTTCACCAAATGTAAAGTAATATTCTTGTTTTTTCAATCTATTCATAAGAACATTTAACTCTTTATTAGTAATTGATCCGATGTCTTTCTTAGTTAATTTATTGAATGTAACTGTATCATCGACTCTATTTAAGAATTCAGGTTTAAAGAATTTATATAGTTCTTTAAATAGTTCTTGTGCATCTGAATTACCTTCCATTATTTTCTCCGAACCTAAGTTTGAAGTCATAATGATAATTGTATTTTTGAAGTTTACTGTTCTACCTTGCGAATCAGTTAATCTTCCATCATCTAATATTTGTAAGAAAATATTAAATACTTCAGGATTAGCTTTTTCTACTTCATCAAATAATAATACTGAGTAAGGTTTTCTTCTTACAGCTTCAGTTAACCTTCCACCTTCTTCATATCCTACATATCCCGGAGGAGAACCTATTAGTTTAGAAACCGATTGTTTCTCTCCATATTCAGTCATATCGAATCTTATTAATTCTTTTTCAGAATTAAACATTACTCTTGCTAATGCTTTGGCCAATTCAGTTTTACCAACACCAGTTGGACCCATAAAGACAAATGAAGCTATAGGTTTATTGGGATCGTTGATTCCAACCCTTGATTTTCTAACTGCATTAGAAACTAGTTCAACTGCTTTATCTTGTCCTTTGACATATTGTTTTAATTCATTTTCTAAATTCTTTAATTTATCTTTATCATCTTCAACTAATGAATCAGATGGAACACCAGTTCATCTAGAAATGATATCTGCTATAGTTTCTTTTGAAACAACTTCTTTAATCATATCTATCGTTTCAATTTTTTCTTTAGCTTCAGTAAATTCTTTTTCAGCAGATGGTAATAATTCATATTGAATTTTACCAGCCTCTTCATAATTACCTTCTATTTGAGCTTTTTCAAAACTTGCTCTTAGTTTTTGGATTTCTTCTTGCTTATTTTTAAATGAAGTAAGTATTTGTTTTTCATTTTCTCACTTATCATTTAATTCTTTTGCTTTAGGTTCTATCTCTTTTAACTTATCATCTATTTCTTTCAATCTTTCTTTTGATGATTCATTTTTTTGTTTAGAAATAGCAGATTGTTCTATTTTAAGATCTTGAATATCTTTAAGTAAATCCTCTAGTTCCTCAGGTTTTGAGTTAATTTGAGTTCTCACTAATGAACAAGCTTCATCAACTAAGTCAATCGCTTTATCAGGTAAGAATCTATCTTGTACATATCTATTAGATAGTTGTGCTGCCGATATTAAAGCTTCATCATCAATTCTAACTCCATGATAGTTTTCATACCTATCCTTTATACCCCTTAGAATATTAACTGTATCTTCAACACTTGGTTCATCTAAGTTTATTTTCTGCATTCTTCTTTCTAAAGCAGCATCTTTTTCAATATACTCTTTATATTCTTTTGGTGTTGTAGCACCTATTAATCTAAAATCACCTCTAGCTAGAGTAGGTTTCAATATATTAGCAGCATCAAGTGCCCCTTGATTTCTACCTGCACCTACTAGTGTGTGAATTTCATCTATAAATAATATGATATTTTTACTATCTTTTATTTTATCAACAACTGCTTTAAGCCTTTCTTCAAATTCACCTTGATATTTAGCTCCAGCTATTAATGAACCCATATCTAATTCGTAGACTTCCATATCTTTAAGATTTTCAGGAACTTCTCCTTTTACTATTCTAAAAGCCAATCCTTCTACTATTGCTGTTTTACCAACTCCAGGTTCCCCTATTAAAATTGGGTTATTTTTAGTTCTTCTAGATAGAACTCTAATTATTCTTCTTATTTCTTGTTCTTTTCCTATCACAGGATCAAGTTTACCTTTTAATGCAAGGTCAGTAAGGTTTCTACCGTATTTCTCTAATAATTGTGGATCGTTATTAGGGTTTGGTGTGAAATTTGCATTCATTATTATCCTCCATTTAGCAATTGAAATTTATATTGCTATTATTATTATACAAAAAAATAGCAATAAATATACTATTTTTGCTATTTTTTTATTTATTAAATATTGCCCTTCTATATGGCGGAATAATCAATAAGAATGTAGGTATTACCAATAGGAAGTGTACATATCAAATTGTTAATTGCTTATAGTAAGATGATTGTTCTTTCTTTATTTGCATTCATTCAACAGAATGAAGGTTTATTCTCTTCTCTGCAACTTTAATGTAGTCTGTTGTCATTTGTATATTAATGTACATGACTATCATTATTATTAACAGATGTACGAATAGTACTATATATATTATTGTGATACTTATTTGAAGAATAAACTTATCAATTATTGTTGCTCATAAACAAAAGACTAGTAAAGTAAGAATATACATAATACCAACTCATATAGAACCCTCTCTTTTTCTATTTCATGATTTAGTTATATAGAAATCAATGTTCTCTGGGTTTATTTTCCTATTAAGTTTATTAAATGAATATATAACTTTTGAAGTTATGAATATTCTAGATATCATAAATATAGAGAATATAGAAGAGTACACGATAAGGAATACTTCTTTCTCTATACTAGATAGTAAAGCAACAATTATTAAAAGTAAGAACCCTAATATATTAAAAGATAAGTTCAAAGCGTTATGAACTATTTCTCTTTGTATATAAATTTGGTTCTTACTTTTGTCTGATTGCATTATAAACGTATTTTTTACCTATTTTCTTTTTAGTATAGAAACCAGCCTCAACTAATTTCTCTAATGAATATCTTGAAGTTTCATAAGATGATCCAAAGTACTCTTGGAAATCCTTAAGTGTGTAATTAATTTTTAAATCACAGTGATTCACATAGAATTTAGCTTGTCTTACTGATAAATTTGGATATGAAGACATAATAGCTTTATAACTTTGGTTTTTATCTTTAGTTGTTAATGAATTATATCTCTCTTCATCTCTAATGAATGTTTCTATTTGATCGCTCGATAACATTAACGAGTACATTAGTATCTCTGAAAGTTTAAGAGTTAAGAATGTAAGGTCATTATTATGATTCTTTACATCTGAAATTGCCTTGAATAGGTCATTCTTAAAGTAATCTAATGTCTTAAAGAATGAAACACCTTTAAGTATTTCTCCCTTGTATGAATTTCTAGATAATGATATTAATGATAACACCATTATTTCATAAGATTTATCTCCATACATATTGTTTGCTAATACACCATATATTAATGATGAAGCTTTTGTTAGAATTGAGTTAATTTTATCCGATCTTATAGTATCAACTATAGATGCATTTATATCTCCGAATTTCTTTTCATCGATACTGTTGATGTTATAGAACATTTTTGCTATTTCTCTAGGTAGAGTTAGTTTCTTAGTTATACTTTCAAACTTATCATATAACTTAAGAATATTTCTTTCCTCAGTATTAGTTGGTTCATCTGTTTTGTTAACTAAATTTTCAATTATCGTTCTAGATACATTAGCTTTACTATCTTTATTTAATAATCAATGTATTTCATTTACAAATGATTTCAATGAAATATCAGATAATAGAGTTGCTGATGCATATCTAGAAGATAGATCAGTTAACATTACAGCTTGGGCTTGAGAGAATGATGAAATCAGTCTAATCTCCTTTTGTAATATTCAAGGCGTCTGTGTTAAAGTTACATATTTCTTATTTTCACATAATAGAGGTATTTCGAATGTATACTTCTCTCTATATGCAACTACATCTGCTCATGGAACTCCTTGTTTTTTGTCTTCTTCCAATTCAGAATATGCTATTTTAGTATAATATTCAGAATCTGTATGAAATTGCTTAATATTCTTCATAACTATATTTTACTACTTTTTTACTAATAAATACTATTTTTCTACTAAAAAAAATGAATAGAATATCTATTCATTTTCATATTCAAATGTGAATGGAGTTCCTTTAACAACTACTAACTCACCATCTTTAATTCCTGATGACTTCAATTTGTCAATGACTCCTTTTGTTTTAAATTTTGAAATTAGTCTTCAACTATTCTCTGAAGAAGTTAAAGGAATTCTATTTGCTCAGAACCTAGTGAATTTAGACTCGATAGTTCAAACACCATCTTGATATTCAATTAATAGAGGATCTTCCTCTTCTTCTAATCTATAAACTTCGTAATCTGATTCATTTTCCATTAGATCATTAAAGGCTCTCTGTTCCTCTTCTTTGATATCATCTAATCTCTCAACTATTATATCTAGAATATCACTTAACCCATCTCTTGTTAATGATGAGATAAAGAATATTTCTTTTCCTTTGAATTCTTCTCTTATTCAACCTTGGATTTCTTCATCAATTAGATCACTCTTAGAGAAAACGATTATCTCAGGCCTAGTGCTTAACTGTTCAGAATAGTTCTCTAGCTCTCCTCTTAAGTTTAAATATCTTTCCATTAAGTTATCTTGTGTACTATCTATTAGGTGAATAATTATTCTTGTTCTTGATAAGTGTTTTAAGAACCTTATTCCCATACCTTTATCTTCTGAAGCACCATCTATAAGACCAGGTAAGTCAGTTATAACAAATCCTTTACCTTTATTATCTACAACCCCTAATTGAGGCACTAAAGTTGTGAATTCATAGTTTGCAATTTTAGGTTTAGCATTAGTTATAGAAGAAACCAATGTTGACTTCCCTGCATTTGGATAACCTAATAACCCTACATCTGCAAGCACTTTCAAGTTAAGTGTCAATTCTCTTCATTCAGGATCTTCACCGTACTCAAATAATGTAGGAGTTGTGTTTTTGGAAGATTTAAATGATTTATTTCCTCTTCCACCTTTACCTCCTTGTGAAGCCATTCATATTTGGCCATTATATTGAAGGTCAGCTACCTTATTTCCATCTTCAAGCACTTCTGTACCAATAGGGACTTCAAGGTAAATGTCTTCACCTCTTGCTCCAGTCATATTTTTAAGTCCTCCATTAGTACCAGGATTTCCTTTATATAAAGATCTACCTTTATATCTTAATAAAGTATTTTCATTTATTGTGGCAATCAAAAATATAGAACCACCATTTCCTCCATTTCCTCCTGAAGGACCTCCGTGTTCTACATATTTCTCTTTATGGAATCCCATCTTACCATCTCCACCTCTACCGGCTTTAACTTTGATGTTTGCTTGATCAATAAATGTTACTTGTTTCATACTTAAATTATACATTAAAGAAAAAATGTTCTTATAATAAGAACATTTTACTATAATCATTTATCAAATAATTTGTTATATACATCATATGCAATTGCATAATCTTTAAGATCTATATATTCGTTATACTGATGCATTGTATGCTCAGAGTGTGGAAGTAAAGGTCCAAAAGCAAGAATATTTTCCATTGCCTTTGCATAAGTTCCTCCACCAGCAACAGTAGGATTAGAATTATCACCTGTTACTTCAACATATGCTGAATGAAGATCTTTAACTAATCAGTTATCTTCTGGCACATAAACAGATTTAGAAGCTTTATATATTTTTACTTCGAAACCATATTTTTCTCCATGCTTGTTATATATAGATAATAATTCATCGATATTTGAAGTTAATGGTATTCTTGAGTCAAGAACAAGTCTTGATTTATTCTCATCTATTTCAGCTATAGCTAGATTTACTGTTATTTCGCTATATTGATCTTTTATCAATTTACCGAATAACTTCTCTCCATTTAATTCTCCATTAATTTGTTCTCTAATAAAGTTAATCATTGGATGATCTACTTCATTCAATTCAGATACTAATTTAGTAATAGCATTTTCACCTGCCGAAGGATTCATTGCATGTGTAGAAATACCTTCTACCTCTAATACTTTGTCCCCTTCTTTATAAACTGCATTTGCTGGAACTACATTTGCTGCTGTCCCAGATTGGATAGAGAATGAATCACTCCCTTTTCCTATCAATTCAAATTGACCTATCTCTCTTTCTAAGAAAGTAACTGGGAACATTGAATCAGGAGTAAATCCATATGATGGTTTCTCTTCTAATTCATTATATTTATTAACCCCTCTTCAATTAGATTCTTCATCTGTTGGGAAAATTAATCTTAATCTCTTACCTTGTATCTTGTCTTTATATTCTAACAGTAGATAATACATCAACATTAAAGGTCCTTTGTCATCTTGAGTCCCTCTTCCATATAATCTATCTTCAATTTCAGTCATTGTAAATGGTTCTGTATCTCATTTCTCATGTTCGCCTTCAGGCACAACATCTATATGAGTAAGGATACCTATTAATTCTTCTCCAGAACCAATTTGCACTCAACCGTAATATCCATTTGGTTCAATATAATATTCTAGCCCATCTCTTTCTGCTAGTTCACCCATAAAGTTTAATGCATCCTTCATATGTTGGTTAGGATATTCATCCCTCAACACAGTAGGGAAGGAAATTAACTTTTTAAGATCTTTTTTATATTGCTCAATATTCTTAGTAAAGAAGTTCATTATCTCACCTTAGCCTTTTCGAATGTAATATTAGGATTTTTGTTCTTTATTTCCTCATACCTTCTTACATCACTATCAATATAAATATCATATATGTTTCCTTTAACATTATTTCTGTTTGTTCTACCAACTCTATGTTTGTAGTATGTTAAATCAACTGGCAATGAGTAGTTAACTATATGTGTAACACCTGGGAAATCCATTCCTCTAGACATTAAATCAGTTGTTACTAAATAAACTAATTCAGAATTATTAATTTGCTTTAATAATCTGTTTCTTTCTCTTTGTGCTAATCCTGAATGGAATATTCCTATCTCTTTTAACCCAATGTTTTTCAATTCTTTGTAAATCATTTCTACTTCTTCATTTGTTTTAGCAAAAATCAAAGTAAAGTAAGGATTGAATTTATCTGAATTAACTAATTCTTTTAATGTGTGCATTTTATCATTATCAAAAGCTTTAATGAAATGAGAATGTAACTCATCATTATCTTTTTGTTTAATAATAATGTTATTAACTTCTTTCTTGAACATCTTTTTAATTTGATTTTGAGTTTCTAGAGGGAAAGAGGCAGAAAAGAATGCAAGCGTTGTTGATGAAGGAATAACTTTTGCTAATGTTTCTATTTCAGCAAAGCCTCCAAAGTTTAAAATCATATCAACTTCATCTATAATAAGGAAATTTAGGTTAGAAATATCATGTTGAGTTTTTTCTCTTAATGAATTTATTCTATCTGTTGTCCCGATAATAATATGTGATCCATTTTTAAGTTTTCTTTGTTGGTCTTCGAAGTCTTCTCCACCTATAGCAAGAGTAGATTTTATTTCTTGTTCAAAGAAAGGTTTCATTTCTTTTAAAACATTATTAATTTGGATTGCCAACTCTCTTGTGGGAGTTATTATTATTGATTGAGTTTCTTTGTTATTAAAATTTAAGTTATTCACTGCAGGAACTAGGAAACTTAATGTTTTACCTGTTCCTGTTGGAGCTTCAACAAAGGAAGATTTCTTTTTCAAGATTTGAGGTATAGCTGCTTCTTGAACAGGTAAAAAAGATTTGAAGTTTTTATGTTCAAAATAGTCTAATATCTCTTTTCTTAATTTAATAAATTTTGTATCCATTTTTTTCCTCCGATAAGTACACTTCTATTTCATGTTTGTCAAGAAATACTTCAATGATATTTTTGAATATTTTTTCTGAGAAGTGCGATATTTCTATAACTTTAGCCCCAGTTTCTTTAGCTCTGACTCATTCATGATATTTAACTTCGCCAATAATATTAACCGCTTCTGAATTATAGTCTATAGAACTACCAGCTGCTCCTGAAGCTATTAATACGTTTGTTATCATTTCCTCTAAATCAAAGTTAGATCTAAATTCAACATCTTCTAGTTCTAATAGTTCTTTTATAGTATTGATTAACCCTCTTGAATTCATAGGCTCTTTTAATTTACCTGTTACATATCTGTTTTCATTACCTTGTTCTAAATCAACTAGGTTTAGCGCTAAACCTTGCATATAAGCAATAGAGTTGGGATTAAAATCAGCATTTGTATGAATTATATATACACCTATTCCTGATTTTAATAGCAATTGATATTTAGCATTAGTAAGATGATCAGTATCAAGAACTTCATCAATATCACCAAAGATTAATGGGTGATGAGATATTATTAAATCAACACCTTTTTCTTGCGCTTGGGCAATAACATCGATTGTAATATCTAAAGTTACCATAACTTTTCTAACCTCTTCTTTAATAGGCAATTGTTCTCCAATATGGTCAAATTCTAAATCTGCAGCCATAGGTGGAAATTCATTATCTAATATTTCTTTTAAATCTACTCATTTCATATTTTCTCCTTTATTCATTTTCTTTCATTTATTTTCAAATTTTCATTTTTGCTCAAGATTACATTCTGTTCAAATATATCTAATAAAAATTTATAGTAATTCATTATTGATTCATCATCTTTTTTTATTAAAGAAGGGCCCATGAATATTTCCTTTTCATTGATTTCCCCTTTTTGTTTAATAGTTTCAATAATAACATTATGAATTTTTCCTTCAAACACAACATATTCTTCTTTGATTGAATGCCCAATCTCATAAATAGTCTTTCTCAACTCTTCTAAATTAGTAGTAGAATGAATTATGTATCTTCCATTGAAATTTTTTTGTTTGATGATTTCCGAAATAGTGTTTCCACCCATCCCAGCAATTATTATGCAATCAAAATCATCTTCACCTATATCTTCTATACCATTCATTAACTTTACTTGAATCTTATCTTGAAGATTTGAATTGATGATATTTTCTTTAGCTATTTTTAATGGCTCTTCATTTACATCTGAAGCTGTTACTGTACTAGTAACTCCATCTTCTATTAACTTTATAGGTAATAAAGCATGATCAGTACCAACATCAAGAACTCTTTCTTGGTCTTTTACTAATGATGCTATAAATTTCAATCTCTTATATTTCATATAATAATTATACTTAAATAAAAGACCCTTATTAAGGGTCTTTATATTTTATTATTCTTTATTGAAGTGTTCTAAATCTTTTCTAGCTCTTTCTTTTATTTTCTTAAGTGCTTTAGATTCGATTTGTCTCACTCTCTCTCTTGAAATTCCTTCTTCATCACCGATTTCTTCTAGCGTTGCAGCTTTACCAATCTCTTCTGATATTTCAGATAATCCATTTCTTCTTCTGATAACTCTCACTTCTCTATCATTTAAGTATTTTGGTAATACTTCATTGATTTTGAATATGATTTCTCTATTTCTTGCAAAATCATCTGGAGTTGTGATTCTTTTATCTTCAATGAAATCATATAGGAATGATTCACCTTCCGAATGAACTGATTTATCTAATGAAGTTGGGTCAATATTTATTAATCTAATTTGATTTATTTTATGTGGTGTGAATTGTGGTCCCATTGCCTTGGCTAATTCCTCATCAGATGGTTGTCTTCCATATTCTTGAGTTAAATCTCTTGTTATTTTAGATAATTTATTTATTGTTTCAACCATATGAACAGGTATTCTAACTGTTCTAGCTTGATCAGCGATAGCTCTTGTTATAGCTTGTCTAATTCATCAAGTTGCATATGTAGATATTTTGAAACCTTTTGTATAGTCATATTTATTAATAGCTTTTATAAGTCCATTATTACCTTCGGCGATTAAATCTTGGAAAGGTAATCCTCTTGACTTATATTTTTTAGCTATATTAACAACTAGTCTCAAGTTTCTTTTAACCATTATCTCCTTAGCTTCTTCACCTAACATTTTTTCTGCATGTGTTGCTTTAGGATCTTTTGATCTTTCAAATCTTTGTGCATACATCATCTCTTCTTCTGAAGAAAGAAGTGTACCATTTCTATAAACATGTCTCATGTATCATTTGATGTGGTCTGTTGCCTCACCAAGATCATTTTCTAATTGATCATCAGACATATCTCTATATGAGTCAAGAATTATTTCATCTTCTGTTCTTTCTTCTTCCTCTTCTTCTTCATCTGACATATCTTCATTACCTGAAATGATATGCTCATCTTCAAGGATGATTAAGAAATCACTCATCTCTTCTTCTTCGATTTGAACTACATTCTTTCCATTACCTAATGTATCTAGTATTTCAAATACTTCATCTTGATTAAGGAAATCCTCTCCCCTTTGCTTCATGACTTTCTTTAAAGCTGATAATATCTTTTTGTATTTGATTTTAATTTCAGTTTTATCTTTTGTTGCAGATTTATTACCTTTATCTTTTGGTTTAGCTTCTGCCTGCTCTTCTTTTGTAATTTTAATTTTTGAATAACCTAAGAAATTTGTTATTTCAGCAATATCTTCAATATCACCTTCATATGATTTTTCTTTCGCTAACTTTTTCAAATTAGTTTTTGTTAAATTTTTTCCTTCTGATTCAAAAGTTTTTTTAATTAAAGTAAATAATGCTCTATTTTCCTTTTTAATATCTTTTTGTATTTGTGTTAACTCATTTTTTATAGTCATATTATTAATTATACCTTATTATTCTTTGAAAGATTATTAATCATATCAAATATAAACCCTCTCTCTTCTATATCGGTTGCATTTTTCATTTCTGCATTTAGTAATTCCAATCTGAATTCCGAAAGTTGGTTTTCATAGTTCCTTATAAACTCTTCAAATGTTTTTTTATTATGAATTTCTTGTATTTCATTATTAGCAATATTTTGTTTTGCTTTTTGAACTAAATTTTCTATTCTAGATAATAGAATTTCATCAGTAATTTCAACATTATTAATTTTATTCTCTAAATATGATCTTCAAAGTTTTCTTGTATCATCATTATCAATGATAATGGTATGATTCTTTAAATAATCAAATGCAAAATCATACATTATTGCATATGAAACAATTTCATCAGCAGTATTTGCTAGTCAAATTTTCTTCATAAACCTTGGTTCTTCTCTTTTTATATTTGAAGTTGCTTTTTCAAGAATCTTTTGCTCTCTATTTACAGGGATATCTTCTTTCAAGAAAGGATTATTATCTTTCTTTTTAAATTTAGAAAATTCTTCCATCAATACTTCTTTAGAGATATTTAATTTTTCAGAAATTTCATTTATATTTACATCAGTAACTAAATTATCATCGTAAAATGATATTACTTTCAATAGTTCTCTAATAACATCAAATTGTTCCACAGAATAACTATTACCTAATTTATTAAATATCATTTCTTTGTAGAATAATAAGAAGTCTTTTTTATTATTTAATGTTTCAATAACTTTTTCTTTCCCTAATGAAAGTATTTCATCAAAATCTTTCCCATTAGGAACAGTAACAATCGAAACTTTATTCTTACCTTGTACTAAAGTTTTTGATGTTGAAATTGCAGCATTAATTCCTGCTACATCTGAATCGAAAGCTAATATTATATTATTAGTTATTGATTCAATGATCTTGTTATGGTCATTTGTAAAAGCTGTACCCATAGTTGCTATGGCATTTTCTATTCCAGCTTTACCTAAAGCAATAACATCCATAAATCCCTCTACAATTATTAATTCTTTCTTAAGATTTGCTTGTGTTTTTGCTTTATCTAGATTGTAAAGAATGCTAGACTTCTTAAATACAGGGTTCTCTGGTGAGTTCATGTATTTTGCATACTTAGATTCTTCTATGACTCTTCCTGAGAAACCTACTATGTTTCCATTTTTATCTTTTATTGAGAAGATTAATCTATTGATGAAATAATCTTGAAGTGTTGTATCTTCTTTTCTCTTTGCTAAACCATATGTGACTATTTCTTCTTCAGTGAATTCTTTATTTAATAAGAAGTTGGATAGTCCTTCGCCTGAAAAACCAATATCATATTTATCTAATATGTCAGAAGTTAAACCACGAGTTTTTATATATTCCAGAACTTTGGGATTATTTGTATTATTCAAGTTATATTTAAAGAAGTTTAATGCTTCTTCATTAATTTCTCATCCTCTTTTAATTTTAGGGTTAATTTTTACTTCTCTAAAATTGATGTATTGCTTTCAATCTATTCCTAATTTCTCAGAAACTTTTTTGACAGCTTCTATGAAAGTTATTCCTTCATAGTTTTGTACAAATGAAATTGCGTTTCCTCCTGCTCCACAAACGAAACATTTGAATATTCCTTTTTGATCTGAAACAGACATTGAAGGATTAGAGTCAGGATGAAAAGGGCATAACCCCATATGGTTACTGCCCTTCTTTTCAAGAGAAATGTAATCACTAATGATACTTGATACATTAGATTTCTCTATTATCTCGATTAATTCTGATAATTTGTTATTTTGCATTTTCTAGTATGTATTTTTTAATGTCAGAAATATCAACTCTTTCTTGTTTCATTGTATCTCTGTTTCTTATTGTAACTTTTTTATCTTCTAATGAATCGAAGTCAAAAGTTATTGCGAATGGTGTACCTATAGAATCTTGTTTTCTATATCTCTTACCTATAGTACCACCTTTAGCATAAGTTATAGGACCTATATCTTGTTTAACTAATTCTTTATATAAGTCATTAGCTTCGTTTTCCAATTTGTTTGTTAATGGTAAAACTGCAGCTTTGTATGGTGATAAGTTGAAAGGAAGTTTTAAAACATCTCTTTCTCCTTCTTCTGTAGTTTCTGTTACTAATAACTCAGAAACAATAGCAAATAATAATCTTTCAACACCTATTGATGTTTCTATTATATGAGGAGTGTATTTCTCTCCTGTTGCTTGATCATTGTAAATTAAATTATCATTTGAATTTACTGAATGTTTCTTAAGGTCATAATCACCTCTATTAGCTATACCTAATAATTCACCTCAACCGAATGAGAATTTATATTCAAAATCAATTGTTCTAGATGAATAATGAGCTAATGAATCTTCAGGAACATCATATTCTCTAAAGTTTTCTTTATCAAGTCCCATTTTAACAAGGAACTCATTAACTCTTTTTACATAAAAGTCAAATCAATTAGTTGCTTCTTCTGGTTTTGTGAAGAATTCTAATTCTAATTGTTCAAATTCTTTCGTTCTGAAAATGAAGTTACCTGGAGTAATCTCATTTCTGAAAGCTTTACCAATTTGCCCTACTCCAAAAGGAATCTTTGGATTAACTGTATCTATAATGTTTTTAAAGTTGATATAAATACCTTGAGCTGTTTCTGGTCTTAAATATATATTATCTTCATCATTTGTTTTTGAGTTTGATGTCTTAAACATCAGTTCGAAAGCTCTAACATCAGTTCAGTTTTTTTCTCCACATTTAGGACAATCAAAATTATCATGTATTAATTGCGTTTGTTCTTCAAATGGAATATTATCTGCATTCTTATTCAAACCTTCTTCAATCATGTGATCTGCTCTAAATCTAGTTTTACATGATTTACAGTCAATTAAAGGATCGTTGAATTTTTCTACATGACCTGATTCAATTCAAACTCTTGGATTAAGTAAGATACTTGAATCAAGTTGATGAATATCTGCTTCAGTTTCATTTGTTATAAAAAATTTCTTTCACTCATTCTTAATATTATCTTTAAGAACTGAACCTAATGGCCCATAATCTCATGAGTTAGCTAGTCCACCATATATTGATGAACCTGGATATACGAAACCTTTTTCTTTTAGATGACTAATTATTTCTTTCATTTCTTTCATAATATACTAATTATACTATATTACCCAAATTTACCTTTAATATAATCTTCTGTCATCTTTTGTTTTGGCTTTTTGAATATATCTGATGTATTTCCATACTCAATTAGCTCCCCTTGATAGAAGAATGCTGTCTTATCAGAAATTCTAGCTGCTTGTTGCATTGAGTGAGTAACCATTATGATTGTATAATCTTTTTTCAATTCTAAAATTAAATCTTCTATTACTTTAGCAGCTATTGGATCAAGTGCTGAAGTTGGTTCATCCATTAATAGAACATTAGGTTTATTAGCAATTGCTCTAGCAATACATAATCTTTGTTGTTGACCACCAGATAATCCTGTTGCCATTGCGTTTAGATTATCTTTAACTTGTTCATATAAAGCTGACTTCTTTAATGTTGCATCCACAATTTCTTTTAGAACAGCTTTGTTTTTAATTCCGTTAATTCTAGGTCCATATGCAATATTATTGAATATAGACATAGGGAATGGGTTAGGTTGTTGGAATACCATTCCTACTTTTGTTCTAAGTTCAGGAAGAGTCATTTTTATTGAGTTGTCATGTATATTTTGTAATTTTAATATATCAATCTCATTTTGGAATAAAATCTCACCCTCAGCTTTAAATGTAGGTATCTCATCATTAATTCTATTTAATGTTTTCAAGAATGTTGATTTACCACATCCAGATGGACCGATAATTGATATTACTTCATTCTTAGGAATATCAATATTAACATCTTTAATCGCTAATTTCTTTCCATAATAGATATTAAGGTTTTTGACTGAGAAGATTATTGAGTCATCTTCATCAGGAAACAATTTCTTTCATTCTTTATTAAGTGCTTTATATTGTTTCTTATATTTAGATACAGTCTCTTTTTTCTTTTCTATTTCAGGTTTTAAAATTTCTAAAGTATTTGTCTTTCTCTTAATTTCTTCATCATGTTTACCTGTAGATATTGATTGATACTTTTGAATTTTCTTTTCTAGTTTTCTAATATCAATTTTAGTATTTTTAATCTTTAGTTTTTGATTGTAAATAAGAGATTTCTTTTGTTCTTTATCATCATAAACTTTTTCTTTGATATCTAATAACTTAACCTCATATTTTGATAATGACTTTTCTTTATCAGAAAGCTTTTTCTTATAAGATTCGATGTGTTCAGGAGTAGATCTATCATTTTCTTTCTCTAATCTTTTAATCGCTCTTAAAATTTCCTTACTTTTGTAAGAAACTTTATTATAAGCTATCTCAGATTGAGTTAACTTCTCTTCTACTGATGTTCTTTCTTTTAATAATTCTTTTACATTTTTCATATTTACCTCTTAACTCCACTTGCAATGAATATTGTCACAAATAATGCAACAACACCAAGCAAGAATACTATTAATCCAAATAGATATCCAATGAATATACCTGTTATTAGTAATGCCAGTGAAATCAATATACCTATCATACCAATATTATTTTTCATAGAAATATAATTTGATAGTAATGATAGGATTAATATTAGCGATAGGATGATTACTCCTATAGCTGCAACTTGATCTCATGGAATCTCTTCCATAAGTGTCAATCTATACATTTCAGTTGCTAGGGTTGTACCTCCTGATTGTAATCAATCAGCTGTACTACCTCTACTTACAGTACCAAATATCATAATAATTGCAGCAGACTCACCAATTATTCTACCAATTGATAATATAATTCCTGATAGTATTTGTGGCATAGCGATAGGTAATGCAACTCTTAATGAAGATGTTGCTTTAGTTGAACCCAATGCCAATGATCCGTTGATTGTAGAGTTTGGTACTGATTTTATTGCATGTTGTGTGGTTTGTATTACCGTTGGCAATACAATTAATGATGATATTATTGCTCCAGCCAATGGAATAAATCCAATTGCCTTAGATAATGGCAAGAATACTGTCGCTCCTATAATACCAAAGATTAAAGATGGTATTCCAGATAGAATATCTATACCTATCATTAATGTTTTTGTGATCTTACTATCTTTCTTTGCATATACTGCAAAATATACACCGGAACCAACACCAACTGGTATAACAAATATCATTGAAAGTACAATTAATATCAATGTACCAAATAGAGATGTCCTTACACCTGGATCATTTGTAGATATAAACTCTCAATATAGACCTGGTGTACCTAAGAATAATAAGAATAATATTATTGATGCCAAGAATATAACTCCTATTGATGCCATTGCTCAAGTAAGAGCTCCTAGAGCATTTGATCTTCTTTGTTTTTTACTTTCAAAACTAGATTTAACAGTTGTGTTTCTAATAATTCTTTGTTTTCTATATTTAGCATGATAATACTTATCATACTCTTCGTTAATTTTATGATTACTTTCTAATCTATGGTAAAGTTTTTGTTCTTTTACTGATAAATTCTTTACACCCTTCTCTTCTATATCTAAATATAGCTTTTTCTCTTTCCTTAGAGAGTCTGTTGCTACTTTCGATTTGTATTCTGGAGAAGATATCTTTTGTGCATATCTTAATGTTAGGAAAACTATTAATATTGTTAATACCAATAGTATAGCCATGGCAAACATTGATGCTTCTTGTATTGAACCTGGAGACATTTCATTATATCCCTTCAACATAGTTGCTGTCAACAACCTAATATTAGAGAATAAATCAAATGTTGGTCCTGTATATGGATCTGTAGAGATCATTGATACGGCAGTGGCTTCTCCCAATGCTCTACCAACACCTAATATTGTTGCAGTTAGTATTCCTGTAGATGCTGCTCTAATTGTTATATGGAAAGAAGTTTGATTTCTAGTTGCACCTAATGCTAATGAAGACTTCTCCATCTTATCATCAACTGAATTTATTGACGAAACTGTTATTAAAGTAATTGTTGGCATTATCATGAATGCTAATGTAACAACAATTGTTAGTAAAGAACCAGAGTTTGTATGGAATAAGATCATAATAACTGAATCTATTGCCTTACTTCCAAAAGCTCCATATATTACTGAAGGTATAGCCGCCAATATTGATAGCACAACAAAGAATATTGATCTTAGATTCTTTGGCGCTACTCTAGTTATGAATATCGCTGTTAATACTGATATTGGTAATGCTATTACAACTGCTAAGAATGATGTTCATAATGTATTTACAACCATAAATCCTGCTGCAAAGTAAACCATACCATCATATTTATTTCCTATTAGTCAATCTCCATTATTTCATACTTGTGATATTCCATCTAGTCCTACAATGAATATATATAGAACAATAAATATAGAAGTAAATAGTGCTATTGAAGCTAAAACAAATAATGAAGATTTAAATATATTGTTACTGATGTTCTTTTCTCTATTTATTTGAGAAATAGACTTGGTAGATCTAACTTTATTATGTTTCAACATTATGCACCACCCCCTTCTGGAGTGAATACTTCATCTCAAATAACATATCCGTTAGATGTATATAATTTTTCTAATGATTCACTAGTGAAATAGTAATTACCTTTTCTTTCTGAATCATTATATATAACTAATATTGCATCGATAGCAAAAGCATTATATACATCTTCACTAATAACATCATATCCTCAAGATTTTAATTCTTGTGCTTTAGGCTGTCTCGATTGAAGACCTATATATGAATCATCAACACCAGGAACTTCTCTCTTGAAAGCATCTCCTGAACCATTGGTTGCTAAAATAACATCTACTGTATTAGCACCGTATAATGTATTTATATCTTTTTCGAAAATATCTCCCAATTCAGTAATTAAAGTACTTGCTGAAGTTGAGCCTACTATTTGTATTTTCAATTGGTTTGAAGTTAATTTTGTTTGATTAATATATTCATCTATATAATCTTTGTTATCTAGTATTTCAAAATCAACTGATGTAGAAGCAAAAGGAAGTTCTCCTGTTTCTGTTTCTATGAAGTCATGTGCCTCTGAAGAATGTATTAATCAATTATAAAAGAAGTAAGAAACTTTTAAGTTATCGCTTAATGAAGAAACATCTTGACTTATAGTGTTTGTATTGAAGTCATATTCAGTGATCAAGTGCTCTTTGGATGCTTTATCTACTCTTAAGAAGATATTGAAATATCTTTGCCCTGTATAATCCCCATTCTTAATGTTGTCTCTATCTGGTCTGATTGAGGCATTTTGATTTGGATTGTACATAGATGCAAAGTTTATATCATTAGCAGCACCATCTTTTAAAACTGCTTTCCCATCTTTATCAAATGTAGCTATAGTTCCAAACGAAACATATCCTACTGTATCTTTATTTCTTGAAACAGCTCTAATCATTGATTCGTTATTTGTTACTTCAAGAACATTATCTCCAGGAGTAAACTCATCTTCTTTGGCATTAAGCACTTTAGAAACAAATGCTTCCCTAGTACCTGATGTTGCATCTCTATTGAACGCAGTTAATGCGCCATCTGGCCTATCTAATGACGCGATAACTGAAGGAAGGATAATAGCCAAAAGTAAAACTACCACTAATATAACTATTGCTACAATTTTAGTGATTGTTGATTCTAAAATGATTTTTACTCTTAACTTATTCATTTCATATAAAAAACAATAACTACTATAGTAATTATTGTTTTATTCCTATCAACAAAAATATAACACATTTCTACTAAAAAATATATATTTTTATTCTACATTTATAATTTTAGTTTCTTTAGATTTCATGTTCTCTATATTAAGTAAATTTAACTTAAATTTATCAGATAGAACAGTTGAATCATTAAGCCCTTTAGCAAGAATAATATATTCAGGGTTAAATATTCTATATAAGTGAATATTACCTCCGTTTTCATCCTTGATATTTTGAGCTACTTTAATTTTATTTTCTTTTAAGAAGTTTGATATCTTGATATAAGTATATTTAAGATGATTTACTTTTTTGAATTCATTTATACCTATATGTATATTTGGTTTTAGAGTTAAGTCTTTAAGTATGATTGGTAACTCTTTTAAACCTTTTTCATTTATATTAACAATTATGTTTTCTGTCTTTATTTTTAATGAAGCTTTATTAGCTTGCTCTAAAAGGTAAGTAATAATTTCTCTTTTATCTCTAAATGAATAATTAAGAGTTATATCTATTTCATCTCTAGAGAAATCAAGGAATATTTCATTAAAAGGCTTAATACCTCTTTCTTCTATTTTAGACTTATGAATTTTGATCTTAGGTTTTTTATCTCTTAATTCTTCAATTATATGATTTGCATCTTTTGAAATTCTCTTCGTAACTTCAATAACTTCATCAAATGAGTAATTACCAAATTCAATTGAATATTCAGATGCAATATTGATAAATATTAATGCTTCATTAATTGCATTAGAATCTTTAGCTGTAGTTGAGTATGTATTAATTACATAGTTGTTAATATTAGTATCTAAGTATTCATTACTTCTTTTTCTTTTATTGAATGCGTTATTAATAGTATTGTTTCATTGTTTCTGAATCGAATTATGAGATTTTCTTCTATCATTTGATATCACTCCATATATTGAACCATTAGTTCCTTGGAATGATTTAAAACCTAATGATAAAAGTTCCTTCTTAATATTCATTGTTTGTATTCTATTTAATAAATAATCTTTATTTGTTTCAATAAATGAATACTTTGGTGTAACTTTTATTAA
The DNA here is from genome assembly GCA_964445515.1 of uncultured Mycoplasma sp. Classification (GTDB taxonomy): domain Bacteria; phylum Bacillota_I; class Bacilli_A; order Mycoplasmatales; family Hepatoplasmataceae; genus Tyloplasma. The sequence continues at coordinate 102,939 of CAYUKZ010000001.1, forward strand.
AGTCACTCCTTTAGACATAAATTTCTTCGCTTCTTTAGATAAACTTAGGAATAATTCTGAATCTGTTAGAGAAGTTAATGAACCATCAAGGAAATCTTTCTTAATAGAAGATTTCTTTTCTCCAACTAACTCATTATTAGACATTTGGAAGTATATTTTATCATTGATTTCTTGTTCTTTATTAAATATATTATATGAAAGGGATCTTCTTCCATCATTGTAATCAATAACATACATAAATACACTATTAACTTCTTTTATTGCTTTCTTAATCTTCTGTTTAGTTGCTCCATTTCTAACTATCTTTAATAATTCTCTGAATGGTTTAGAGTCAGGATTAATAGAAAGCATATAAATAAAGTCATCTAGTTCATAAGAGAATTCTTTTCACCCGAATGCTCTAACTTCTTTTATTATAACCAATTTCTTTTCAATATCTATATAACACTCAGAGTGATATGTAGGCATCATTCTTGAGAACCTACTAGTTTTAGACGAGATTACAATTACTATTAAACTGAATATGAAAAATATCAGAACAGCTATCACTATTCCTGATAATATAATCATTTCCGGTAATGTTAATTGTATATTTTCCATATTAATCTAATTTTCTGTAACTTTTGTGGCCTATTAAAATTTCTTGTATTTTTCCATCTTTGAATTCTACATTAATAAATTCGCCATCATTGCTCAATACTTTTCCTTCTCCAAATGAATTGTGGAATATAGTATCTCCAATGCTATGATCGGTATGAGATAATTCATTTTCTTTACTAAAAGACAATTTTGCCTTCTTATTATAATTATATAAATTTTTGTCTTGTAATTCATCAATAAATCTAGAACGATCAGTTGGATTTTGAGATCAAGAATTAAAGTATTCGTTGTAAGTTATTATTAAATGCTCCATTGCTCTTGTAGCAGCAACATAAGCAACTCTTCTTTCTTCTTCAATTCCCCCGTTCTCTATTGCCTTAGTAGATGGTCAATGACCTTCAGTGAATGAGAATAGGAATACTCATGGGAACTCCATCCCTTTTGATGCATGAGCAGTAATTATATTTACTTCTCCCTTTTCAGTTTCTGAATCAGATGAAGAGGATAGCATTATAGAATTATAAAAATCTATTATACGTTCTGCAATTGGTTTACTTTCATCTTTTTCTAAATATGTTCTTATTATTTTGAGAGTCTCTTTTATATTTTCTTTTCTATTCTCTTCATCAAATAATTTATTTATATAACCAATATCTTCCAAATACTCTCCTAGAGTCATGGCTACATCATCTTTTGATTCATTAATTAAGAATATCATTCTTTCAGTATAGTCTATTCATTCTTTTATTGTAATAGGTTGATCATTTCTATTTTCTTTTAGATATTCTCAGATTGTTAATTTAGCCTCATCAGCTGCCGCTTTAGTTTGAACTACTTTCTTAGGACCAAACTTTTTAGGAGGATCATTTATTACATCTAATAAATGAGCATTTGTTTGCTTTGCTGCAAAACGTAAGAATTTAAGTGTTTGTTTAACTTCCATTCTATCAAAGAACTTCATGGCACCAATAATTTTATATGGAATTGAACGATGATTAAAGGCCGATTCAAGAATTCTTGTTTTATAACTTGATCTAACAATAACTGCAACATTATTTAAATCATTTCCACTTGCTCTTATATCTTCTATTTTTCTAGCTATGTAATATGCTTCATCATTTTCATTTTGTTTATAGACAAACTCTACCATTGCACCAAATTCTTTACTTGGCTTACATTCGAAACCTTCAAGTCTATCCATATTATTATTAATCAACGCATTTGTGGCATTAACTATCTCAGGAGTAGATCTATAATTGATATTTAGTTCAATTGTTTCTGCTCCAGGATAGTATTTATTAAAATTATTTATTAAATTTATATTAGCCCCTCTTCAAGAATAGATATTTTGATCTGGATCTCCTACAACTGTTAAATTTGAATTTTCATTTGTTAATGATTTGATGATTTCAAATTGAACATTATTAGTATCTTGGAACTCATCAATAAAAATATATTTATATTTGTTTGATCACTTTTCTCTAATGAACTCATTTTGAGTTAATAAGTTTTTAACTTCTATAATTAAATCATTAAAGTCTAATTGACCATTAGTTTTCTTTAAGTTTGAATATTTCTCTCATAACTTTGCAATTTCTACATGAGCAGAAAATTGAGAATTCATTAATTTCTTTACATGTAATTCTTCTCTAGCGATTTTATCCATTGCTTCAACAGCATCGCCTTTTTCTATTGCGAAATCATATTCTTTTATTAAGTTTGATATTCTATTTTTAGAATCTGATGAATCAATTATTGTAAAATCTCTTCCAAGCCCTATAGCGTCATGCTCTATTCTAAGAAAATAATTACATCAACCATGGTAAGTAAAGATATTATTCATATCTTTTCCGCCTTCTCTTTTAACTCTTTCTTTTATCTCGTTAGCTGCCTTATTCGTAAAAGAAATAGCAAGTATTTCATCTGGCCTTGCTAAACCTTCATTTAAAATATGGACAATCTTAGATACGATTGTCCTTGTTTTACCAGAACCTGGCCCAGCTATTATTCTTAAGGGCCCTTCTGTCTTTTGTACTGCTTTTAATTGATTATCATTTAAATTCATTTATTTTTTCATTTTGAAACATTTAAGTGTGTTTCTTAATAATAATGAAACTGTCATAGGTCCAGTTCCACCTGTGATTGGAGTGATGAATGAAGCTTTTTCTTTTATAGTTTCAAATTCAACATCTCCAAATACTCCATTCTCTTCTCTAGTTAATCCAATATTAATAACTATTGAGTCTTGATTAATATCTTCGGCTTTCACTAGATGTTTAAAACCTACTGCTGATATAACAACATCGGATTGTCTTGTGAAATATCCAATATCTTTTGTATCTCTATTACATAAGATAACAGTTGACCCTCTATGAATTAATAGTTTTGATAATGGTTTCCCAGCTATCTCACCTTGACCAATCATAGTTACAACCTTACCTTTTAGATCTATATTATATTCATCTAGTAGTTCGATCACACCCTCTGCTGTAGGTGGTATCAACTCAGCTAATTCAATATCTAGTAAACCTTTATTTAATGGGTGGAATCCATCCACATCTTTTCAAGGGGCAATTGCTTGCGAAATCATTTTAACATCAATGTTTTCCGGTAAAGGCAATTGAATCATAATCCCATCAACTGATGGACTTTGGTTTAATTCATTAATTTTTATTAACAATTCTTCCGTAGTTATACCTTCATTGAATTTTAAATGTGTAAAAATAATTCCAGTTTCAGCAGCTTTCTTAGATTTATGACTAAGGTAAAGATCTGATTCTGGATTTTCTCCAACTTGTATAGCAACAAGATTTGGATTACCTTCCAATAAATTAATTTCATTTTTAGTTTCTTCATTTATTCTGTTTGCTAATTTTGTTCCATCTAATATTGTTGTCATTTTACATCTTCCTCCTTGGTTCAGCATCCATATCAAATAGAGCTGGTTGAATGTTGTTAGTTTCAATCTTTATGTTTGCTAAATATCCTATCATTGCAGCATTATCTCCTGTGTACATTAACTTTGGTAAATATACTTCAACGTTTTTTATTGAATTTAACTTTTCTCTTAATAATGAGTTTGCAGATACGCCACCACCAACTATAACATTTTTGATATTGTACTCCTCTACTGCTTTAATTACTTTTAAATATATTTGTTCAATGGCAGATTCTTGGAATCCTTTTATTAAACCTATTTTACTAATCTTCTTGTCTTTAGATTTATTGATCACATGTGACTTTAAACCTGAATATGAGAAATCATAACCATCCAACTTAGAAACTGGACACTTAACTATCTCCTCATTTGATTCGTTATATATTTTATCAATAACAGGCCCCCCTGGGTAACCTACTTTAAGTACTTTTGCAACTTTATCATATGCTTCACCTATTGAGTCATCTTTAGTAAATCCGATTCTCTCATATTCTCATCCTTTTTTGATTAACAATTCAGTATGACCACCAGAAGCAATTAATACTATTGCTTTCTTTGGTATTCTCTTTTCTTCAATACCTATGAATGGAGAATATGCATGTGCTTCAATATGATTAATATCATATAATGGTATTCCTAATGATAAAGATAGACTTTTTGCTACTGTCACACCAACTTGTAATGTATTAACAAGTCCTGGCCCTCCAGTAACAGCTATTCTATCTATATCATTAAGAGTTATTCCTGAATCATTTACTGTTAACTCTATTAATTTAAAAATATATTTAGAGTGTAATCTACTTGCAATCTCAGGAATAACTCCACCATATTTTTCGTGATCTTTAATTTGTGAGAAAGTCTTTAATGAAATAACCTCAATCCCCTCAAGGATTGAGATTGAAGTATCATCACAAGATGTCTCAATTGCAAGTGTATATTTTTTCATATTTATTAAAATTTTAATTTACCAGGTGTTCTAGGATATGGTAGAACATCTCTAATATTTTCAGTACCAGTTAATAACATTACTAGTCTATCAAATCCAAGTCCAAATCCTGAAGATTTAGCATATCCATTCTTTCTTAAATCTGTATATCAAGAAAGCTCTGAAAGGTCAGTTCCTTTCTTTTCAATATTTGACATTAATACGTCATATCTATCTTCTCTTTGAGAACCACCGATTAATTCACCTATTTCAGGAACTAATAAATCGTATCCTCTAACTGTATCGTCTTGATTATCATACATATAGAATGATTTTATTTCTTTTGGATAATCATAAATGAATACTGGTGATTTAAAATGCTCTCCAGCTAAGTACTTCTCATGTTCTGTACCTAAATCAATTCCAAATTTAATATCATTCTCTTTGAATTCAACTCCATTTGTAATGGCGTTGTTAAGTATTTCAATAGCTTCTCTATAAGTAGCTTTCTTTATACCTGAATTTACTATCATGTTTAAGTATTCAATTAAGTTTTCTCTATCATTTACTTTTTCTAGAAGCTCTAACTCTTCCATGTTGTCTTTCAATACTTTTTCTATGATGAATCTTAACATGTTTCAACCAATATCCATCATTCCATGGTTATCACAGAATGCAGCTTCAGGTTCTATCATTCAAAATTCTGAAGCATGTTTAGTTGTGTGTGAGTTTTCAGCTCTGAATGTTGGTCCAAACGTATAAACTTTACCTAATGATTGAGCATATGCTTCAGCATGCAATTGACCAGATACTGTTAATGAAGCTTTCTTATCAAAGAATGTTTCATTCTCTTCTGAGAATACAGTGAATCCTTCACCAGCTCCTTCAGCATCGTTAGAAGTTATGATTGGAGTTTGAACATACACAAATCCTTCTTTTGCAAAGAATTCATGTATAGCTAATGAAGCAGTTGATCTTATTTTCATAATTGATTGGAACATTTTTGTTTTAATTCTTAAGTGAGCTTGCTCTCTTAAGAATTCTAAACCATGCTCTTTTTTACCAATAGGGAAATCTTCTTCTGTTTCTTTTAACTCTATAACTTCATTTACTAAAATTTCAATATCATTTCTTCCTTCTACTAAAGTACCTTTAATTTCAACGAATGAATATAATGAAGCTTTAGTTAATGTTTCAAAAAGGTCTTCGTTTTCTGATTTATAAACTAATTGGATACCATTTAATTTTGAACCATCTGTTAGTTCTATGAATCCAATAACTTTTGAAGGTCTATTGAATCTTATTCATCCTGAAACTTGAACTTCTGTTCCTATTAATTCTGTTTTTCTGTCTTGTATTTCTTTTATTTTCATGTTTTCTCCTAGAATGTTGAAAGGTATTTTATTTTCACCTTATCTAAATTATCTACTATTTTAAAGTTTTTGGCATTAATTTTCTTTTGTAATAATTCTTTACTTATTAAATCATATCCATAATTAACTGAAGAGTATTCTTTAATCTCCGTTTGATTAACAACATTAATTTTAGATGATTTACTTTTCTTTAAGTAATATTTACTTTTTCCAAATGGTATTGCAGTATAAGCAAACCTGTCTTGTTCTATTAATTTGAATGAATCTATAATATGGAATTTTTCAATCTTTCTTGTTATTGATATTGCACTGATAATATTTAATGCGACCTTAACACCAGTGAAAGAACCTGGTCCTGTGGTGAATAAGTACTCTGTTACATCTTCTAATGAAGAGTTTTGTCTCTTTAAGAACTTATCAACTTCATCAACGGCTATCTTAGCCATATTATTGTCAGTATTTTTAACTAAGAAATCAACAACATTATTAGAGTAATCAATTGTTGCTAATATCAGTTTCTTGTTTGAAGTATCTATAAATAGTTTCATTATTTCTCCATTGACTTCATTTCTATTTTTCTAGTCTTATCATCGATCAACTTAATAGAAATTGTAACTGAACCATCAATCTTAGGGATCTTCTCTCCTCATTCGATAATTACTAAATTATCTTCAAGATCTTCACTAATTAATGATTTGATTTCTTTCTTTCTCATTTTTTTAGTTAGGAATAAATCGTAATGAATTAATCCAGGATATTCTTTTTTATGACCATATGTTGGTGATGTTACAGTCTCAAAGATACCCATAGCTTTAGCAATTCCTTTGACTAAAGTAGTCTTACCTGCTCCAACTTGACCTTCTAAGAAAATTAAGTTTGTTCCTTTTGGTAAATTATTTAATATCTCTTTTCCTTTTGAAACTGTATCAGCTCCTGAAAATGTTTCTAATTCTAAAATAGTTTTCATAATATAATTATAAATTATTTTGATTAACTCCATAAATAAAAAAATGGGGCGAGTGACGGGATTCGAACCCGCGCATCACGGAACCACAAACCGCTGTGTTAACCACTTCACCACACTCGCCATATCATATTGATACCTTATATATTATATCAAAATTAACATAAGAAAAGACCTATAAAGGTCTAATAGTAAACTTCAACTAAGTAAAGCCCGGCTCCTTCGGCCTTATAGTGAGCTTTTCCTTTGGAAGGATTCTCTAGTCAATCATTTAGTTCTTCATCAGATACTTGTCCTCTATTATGGGCTAATAAAGCTCCAACAATATTACGAACCATATATCTCATAAAGCCTTCTCCTACTATTTCTAAAGTTACTAAATCATTTTCTTGTTTAACTGTAATATCATTTACAGTTCTATGATAATCTAAGTACTTTTCTTTTCCTGTAAAAGAAGCAAAGTCTCTTGTTCCTATGAATTTCTTTGATCATTTTTCGAATATTCCTAGATCAAAGTCATAACAATGGTGTTTATAGTAGTTTATATCCTTTGTGCAAGATAAATCTATAAGATATCTATACTTTTTACCTTTAGTGTCAAATCTAACTTGAAATTCTTTTTCTACCATCTCAATTTCATTTACTCTTATATCTGTAGGTAATAATTCATTCAATTTATTCATTACTTCTTCTTGCTCAAGAGAGTCATCCCCTCTCAATAACACTGGTAAAGCTAATGCATGAACATATCTGTCTGTTCTACCTGAAGCAAATATATGCATTGGCTTATCAAATATCTTTTTAACAGCCTTATTTAGTTCTCCTCACACAGTTGGAACATCAGGTTGCTTTGCTCAACCATAATAGTTGCTACCATCATATGAAATCTTTAATAAATATTGTTTCATTAATGTCCCCCCATCATAATAATTAAAATAATTAATCCAATCATAAATAATAGAGAGAAGAATTCTAATAACCCGAATTTATTCTTTCTATATTTAGTTCTCTTCTTTCCTATTTCATATCCTCTAATAATCATGGCATTAGAAACATCCTCTGCTCTTTTAAATGAAAGAACAAACATAGGTAGTAAAGAATTGAATATTCCTTTTATCTTTGTTTTGAATGTTCCGTTATAAGTATTTACTCCTCTAGAAGTTTGAGCAACCATTATTTTACCTAAATCTTCAAACATTAGAGGAATGAATCTGATAGCCAACATTATCATCATAGATATTTCATATGTAGGAACCTTTATCAGTCTTAATGGATAAATAAATCATTCAATTGCCCCTGCTATATCCATCTCTTTTGTTGAGGAAGTGAATATAACTGATATTAATACAAATAAATAGAATCTTAAAGACATATATCCAACAGCTTCTGCTGCTAATTTTGGATCTAGCAATACTAATCAATATAGTAAAAACATTGTAATGAAGAATGGTATTAACATTAAGAAAATATTTATGTATGACTTTACTTTTACTCTTGCTAGTAAAGAAATGAATAATGTAAATATAACTACAGTTGATAATGTAAGTACACTTTGTGAAAGGAAGGTTGCTAATATTAATAATAGGAAGCCTATGAACTTAACATTAGGGTCAAGAGAGTGAATAGGAGATTTTATATTCCTATATCTTGAATAACTTTTATTTTCCATTATTTCCACCTCCTAAGTAAGTAGATATAACTTTATCAGTTTCTCCATCTTCAATCAATTTACCTTCATCTAA
>CAYUKZ010000001.1:111580-119329 GCA_964445515.1 uncultured Mycoplasma sp.
AAGTAGATATAACTTTATCAGTTTCTCCATCTTCAATCAATTTACCTTCATCTAATAATATTGTTCTATTAGAAAAGTTATTTGCATCTACTAGATTATGAGAAATGAAGATCATTGTTGTTCCATACTTCTTATTTATCTTTTTGATTAAATCGATAAATTCTCTTCTAGACTTCGGATCTAAAAATGCAGTAGCTTCATCGAATATTATTATTTCTGGACTTTGCAAAAGCACAGACATTAAGATGACCTTCCTTTTTTGTCCTGAAGATAATCTGAAAGGAGATTTATCTAAATGATCTTTTGGGAAGTTGAACTCTTCAATGATCTCATTTAACCTAGAGTCATCTTTTGAGTTGAAAAGTATTTCTTCTCTAACTGTTTTAGTAAATAGTTGATGAGTTGGGTATTGGAATGACATTAATAATTTATTTGTTATTAATCTAAGTTTTTTAGATTTCGTTTTATGGTCTATATTAATATTATCAATATTAATATTTCCTTCAGTAGGTTTGATTATACCTAACAGAATTTTTGCTAATGTTGTTTTACCTGAGCCTGATTTACCAACTATATTAATAACTTCGCCTTTCTTTACTGAAAAAGAAACATTCTCAAGAGCCGTTACCTCTTGAGGTGTTTTTTTATCATAGATTTTAGTTAAGTTATTTATTTTTATCATGTTATATTAAATTATTATCTTTAAGTAGTTCTTTATTACTTAATAAAGATCTTGTTTCTCCATCGAAAATTATTTTCGAATCATTCATTACTATTGTTCTTGGAGTGTATTCTAGTTCTTCTATAAAGTGAGTGATTTGAATTATAGTTTTACCTTCTTTATTTAGTTTCTTTATTAATTCAATAACCATCTCTTTAGATTCTGGATCTAACATTGAAGTTATTTCATCTAAAATATAGAAATCATAATCAAGTGCTAGAAGAGCTGCGATTGCAACCTTTTGTTTTTGGCCTCCTGATAAAGAAGTTATCTCTCTTTTCTTTAATTCCGTTATTTTCAATTGCTCAAGAACTAAATCAATTTTCTTCTCTATCTCTTCTCTATTAATTCCAATATTTTGTAATCCAAAAGCTATATCTTCTTCAACTGTAGTTCCAATAATTTGATTATCAGGGTTTTCAAAAACTAATGCTGGCTTTTCTTTTGTGGACTTACCAATTTTATTATCATCCATTTCTAATAAACCAGAAATCAACATAGCTAATGTTGTTTTTCCTGAGCCATTAGAACCAACTAAAGAAATAAATTCACCTTTTTTAACTTCTAAATTTATTCCTTTCAATATATTTTTGTAATTTAAACCTTTGATATTCAACATATACTAATTATAATAAAAAAATAACCTATAAACAATTATTACTAACATTGTTTATAGGTTTATTTTTAAATTGTTCCGAATGATTTAATTGTATTCGCAACTCCTGAGTCTTTTCTTTTACTTGTAATAAAGTCAGAAACGTTTTTAAGTTCTTTCATTCCATTACCCATTGCAACACCATGTCCAGCAACTTTAAATGCTGGGGCATCATTCATTGAGTCTCCAATATGGACAGTTCTTTTTATATCAATACCTATATGATCACATAGGAATTCAATTGCAGTACCTTTTGAAACATTTTTCTTGTTAACTTCTATATATAATCCTGGTCCAGAGATTGCAACATCAACTTCTTTAAATTTCTTATCTATTTCAGCTGCCGCAATTGCAACTTTCTTTTTAGAATGTGAGCATATAATCCCTAATTTCTTACTTGAGTCTTTATTATACTTAGCTTTAGAGAAATTTGGTGATACTGAGTTTCTCTTTGAGAAATTACTTAAAGCTCAAGAAAGAGTTTTATTGTTTGAGAAGAAAATACTTTCTTGAGAATTCTTAATTGCATATCTTTTCTCTTTCACATAGTCAAATATACTTCTATAAGTTTGTTCATCAATGTAATCTTCGAATAATAGTTCATCAGTATTTAGATTATAGATACCTGAGCCATTGTTAACTACAACAAATGCTGTATATTCTGTTCCATCTTTAATTTGTTCTCATACATCTTTTATATCAACTAATGATCTACCTGTAGAAAGGATAATGTATGTTTTCTTTTTAGCAGCATTCTTCATTGCAAACTTATCATCTAAGTTTAATTTATGGTTTCTATGTCCAGAAACAAGTGTTCCATCAATATCTATGAAATATGCTTGTGGTTTATCGAATTTACTTTCCATTTTTATACTCCGTTTTGATTTCTTTAACTAAATCCTTATCTTTTACTATCTTAACTTCATTAAGTGAGCCTTCTACTTTTGGCATTGAACCAGAAATAATGACTATGAATGATTTTGTATTCTTATCTAGAGATAATTTCTCCATTTCTATTACTTCAGCATCTTTTCTTTCACCTGATAAATTAAATACTTTTTGATTATTACCTATAATGAACTTTACCAAGTATAGTTTTCCTTTATATTTAATTTCAGAGTGTCTTTCTAAATGTTTAATGTTAATACGATTAAGAGAAAGTTCTAAAAAGTTATTATATTCTCATTCATCAGCTCTATTTAGAGCAATTGTAGACATCAAGAATCTTGTTAAATATGTTTGTGCAAGTATATTCAATGATGTTAATAATATTGTCAATGATGAGTATATTATAAAGTTTAATAATAAAGTTGATGATGGATTAGTAATATAGTAATCAAATATAAATACTTCGAATGCTATTAATGATGAAATCATCAATGTTGAAATAAGTATTGTTATTATTGAACCTTTTGCTTTTTCAACATCAGTAAATATTAATGTAGATAATGAGTATGATATTAACATTAAAATAATTGAAGCAATAAATGCAATACCCGCTAATGCGGAAGATCCTGTTCCAGATTCATTACCTATTCCTTGGACATTGGTATTACCCAATACAAGGAAAAGGACAATAATAAATATTGTCATTACTAATCCAACTATGTAATTTGTTAAAGCTTTATTTGCATTACTCATTGTTTTTTATAATTTGTCCTCCACCTAGACATATACCTTTATAGTATACTACAAGTTCTTGTCCCGGTGTTACAGCTTTAATTTCTTCTTTAGAAGAAACTTTAACTGAATCTTCACCTATTATATTGATCGTTCCATCAAATATAAGTTCAGAGTGTCTTGTTTTGAATTGAATCTTCATATCTTCAGTTATTAAAGATTCATCTATAAGGAAATTAAATCCTTTTGCTTTAATAGTTTTAGTCATCAAGTTTTCATTATCTTTTCCTGAAGAAACATAAACTATATTTTTATCAATATCTTTCTTAGATACAAAGTAAGGTAAGTCAAATCCACCAAGATTCAATCCTTTTCTTTGTCCTATTGTATAGAATAGAACACCTCTGTGCTCTCCAACAACTTCTCCTGAGTTTTCATCTACAATCTTACCTGGATTATCTTCTAAATAGTTAGATATAAATTCAGGGAAGTTCCTTTTTCCAATAAAACATATTCCTGTAGAGTCTTTTTTTGCAGCAACTGGAATTTTGGATTCCTTAGCAATCTCTCTTATCTCCGTTTTATCTAAATCGGCTAATGGGAATAGTATTTTATCTAATACTTTCCTATCTATCTCAGCTAAGAAGTAAGTTTGATCTTTAAAAGTGTCCTTTGCTTGAGCTAATAATTTAACTCCTTGTCTTTCAACAACTTTTGCATAGTGACCTGTTGCTACATATTCAAATTCAGGATGATTTTCTTCTATGTATTGAATAAATCTATTGAATTTTATATGTCTATTACAAAGTATGTCTGGGTTTGGAGTTAATCCTTGTTCAATCTCTTTCAAGAATGTAGAGAATACATCATCTCAATACTCTTTTACAAAATCTACTCTATGTAGTTTAATACCTAGGTGCTTTGCAACTGACATAGCATCGTTGTAATCTTCTTCTTGTTGGCAAATCTCCTCTTCTGTCAAGATATTGTTAAGTTCAAGATTAGTTGTAGAGTCTCAGTTCCTCATAAAGAAACCTTCTACTTCATGACCTTGATCAATTAATAACTTTGCAACAACAGATGAGTCAACTCCTCCTGATAGCATTACTGCAATCTTAGATTTTGACTTAGGCATAAAATTCTCTTCGTCATTTAATTTGTTTTTTAAGTTATTTTCCATAATTCTTTTAGTAACATCAATCACATTACCTTCTCAAGGTATTAAAGCAATAATAATAAATGCTATTAATGATGTTACAGATATTAAGGGCCCTACTCATTCTGCATTTGTAGGCTGGATAAAAGCAAATACATATATCAATACAAATAATACTGATAATATTATTACTTTTACTCTCCCCATAAGACCTCCTTAATTAATTTATTTGAAGTTTGAGGACTAGCTTGTCCTTTAGTCTCCTTCATTAATTGTCCCATTAAGAATTTTTCAACTCTTTCTGGTCTTGTGTCTATATCTTTAGAAATAACTTCTTTATTTTCTTCTACTAATTTATTAATTAGGGATTTTATTTCTTCATCAGATAATAAAACCTTGCTATCTAATGTGTTTAACTCTTCCATAATTGGTTCTTTAAACATTTTAGAAACTAAATCATTAGTTTTTTTATTATCCACTTTACCTGATTTTCTTAATTCGATAATTTTAACTATTTCTTCCTTATCAAATCTATAGTTTTCTAAATGATTTTCATTCATCATTGATTTAATATTGTTAACTATAAAGTTAACGATATCTTTATAGTTATCTCCTTGGATTAATGAGTTAAATAGATCTACTATTTCTTTTGAACCAAGTATAACTGATATTTCATCTGCAGATAATTTATCTTTTCATTCTTTTTTGAAGTCTGAAATGATTAAATCTTTTTTAGAAAGTTCTTCAAATTCAGAAATATCTTCTTCTGATAATTGAATAGGATTAATATTACCTTCAGGGAAGAAGTTATAATCAAATCCTGTATCTTTCTTTCTCATTGGATGAGTTGTATTTGTGTCTTCATCAAATCTAACGGTTGTAGACTCAACTTGTCCACCTGAAAGATATATCTCTTTATGTCTTTCTATTTCAACTTCTAATGCTTTTCTAATATTTTTGAATGAGTTTAAGTTTTTAACCTCTGTTCTTGTTCCATATTCACTTTCTTCACTAGGTCTAATCGAAACATTGACGTCCACTCTAAATGAACCTTCTTCAAGTTTACCATCATTAATTCCTAATACAATTAATTGTTCTCTCATTTGTTTAACATATGAAATTACTTCTTCAATAGAAGATAATTCTTTATGACCTGAAACAATTTCTATTAATGGAACACCTGATCTATTAAAATCAAATAGAATACCTTCATTTGTTTTGATTTGTTTAGCTGTATCTTCTTCCATATGGATTTCAGTTATTGTAATTTCTTTTTCAATACCATTATCAATAACATTAAATTTACCATTTCTACCAATAGGTTTAAAGAACTGAGTAATTTGATATCCCTTTGGTAAATCTGGATAGAAGTAACTCTTTCTATCAAAGCTAATGTTGGTTTCTATATCCATATTTAAAGCTTTTGCTAGTCTATATGAATATTCAACCATCTTTCTATTAACAGTTGGCTTTGCACCTGGATAACCAAGATCAACTGGGTGAACTTGTGTGTTAGGAGCAGCATTAAAATCTACTTTAGCAGGAGAGAATGCTTTTGTTTTAGTATTTAATTCAGCATGTATCTCAATACCGAATGTATATATTCAATTATTATTCATTATAATATCTCCTCCAGTCTATTAGCTAGTTTAAGAACCTTCTTATCATTGAATGGTAAAGCCGAAATATTAACTGATGTAGATAAATGACCATTTTTAGTTACTGGTATAGAAATTGAAGGTGACCCATTAGAATTAAATAATGTTAATATGTTATTTAGTAAATGAGTATGCTCAAAACTATTGAAAGCATTTATATCATCAGCAAGGTTTGGTGTAGTTGGTACTAATAATACATCACCCATACCTTGGATTCTATCTATTTCTTTATTAATTAAGTTCCTTAATTGTATAGCTTTCTTATAATAGTTTTCTTCATGGAATCTTGAGTGTTGAGAAAGTAAGAATCTCTTCTTAACTTCATAATCAAAACCTTTTGTTCTTGCATTTGTTATTTTATCTTCATAATCTTTTCCATTTTCGAAATATGAACCGAATACAAAACCAGTAAGATTAGCATTACATGAGAATGCCTCTGTTGAAGAGATTACTTTATATACTGTTAGTATAGTAGAAAGTAATTTATAGTCAATATCTTCAACTTCAATAATTTCATGCCCATCTTCTTTAAGTTTTTCAATTGATTTCTTATAATCAATAAGAATTTCTTCATCTACAATATCTTTCTCAAGAATAGGTAATGTAACTATCTTATATTTATCATCATCCATTTCAATTTCTGCTAAATATTCTTTATCAGCAGGGTGTAATGATGAATTGTCTTTAGGATCAAAACCTTGAAGTACATCTAGAAGTATGGCACTCTCTTTAACTGTCTTTGTGAATCAACCAACTGTATCTCAAGTAGGTGCAAAGTCATACATTCCATATCTAGAAACTATTCCTCAAGTAGGTTTAAAACCTACTATACCTGTATAAGCAGCTGGCTTTCTAACTGAATCTCCAGTATCTGAACCAATTGAAAATGGAACAGTATCATCAGCAACGATATAGTTTGAACCTGATGATGAACCACCTGAAATATATCCTTCATGGAAAGGATTGTATACAGCACCAAAGTTTGAAGTCAATCCTGTTCCTCCCATAGCTAATTCATCAAGATTAGCTTTAAATAATGGAATTCCTCCATTCTCAACTAACTTTGTGAATACAGTTGAGTTGTAGTTAGGTTTAAAGTTTCTAATAATTTTAGAAGCTGATGAAGTGATATCGTCTTTAGTAGCAAAATTATCTTTTATACCAAAAGGAATTCCCTCTAATAATGAACTAGTAACCTCAATATCAAAATCCTCAGGATTAATACCTTTGATAATTGAATTATCATTTTCCTTTTCTTTGATTTTTAAATCTCTATATTCAAGGAGATCGATTTTTGATCATTTTTCTTTATTAAACATTAATCTTCCTCCTTTTCAAGGAAAATATATCCTTCTTTTTCTTTAGAAGCATTCTCAAGAATTGTTTTGTTATCATTAACTTCAACAATCGAATCTTGTCTTAATGTATTCTCGCTCTTATTAAAAGGAGTAACCATAGGTTTTACATTTTCCAGATCAAATTCATCCATTATCTTTAATTGTTCAATAAAAAGTTCTAGATCTTTTTCAAATCTATCCTTCTCTTCTTCTGTTAATTCAAATTTTGATTTCTTTAATAAGAAATCAATTCACTCTTTTTTATTTTCCATACAAATAAATTATACCTTATACTAAATAAACTAAATAAAAAATGAAGCGGTAATTCCGCTTCATTATATATTTCTATCCTTCTAAAGTTCTTCCGCTTTTTCTAACTATTTTTGTTCCAACAAATTCATAATCATCATTAAATCATTGAATGAAACCTGTGACTGCTAATATTGAGTATGCAACTACCTGTAATAATGTTAAAGTTGAGAATAATATTAACAATGCATTGTTTGTTGTAGCTAAATCGATTATTGTTCAATACAATCAAGTCATGTCTGATAAAAAGAATACTGGGAAACAAAGAATATTTCCAAATCCCATTAATACAG
>CAYUKZ010000002.1:0-101888 GCA_964445515.1 uncultured Mycoplasma sp.
AAAGATCATAAACCAGCCTTATCAGAATTAATAGATGTATACAATAAAACTGGTCTATCAGTTCTTGGTGTTCAAGAAGTGGAGAAAGAAAAAGTTTCAAGTTATGGGATAATTGAACCTTCTGCTAAAATAGAAGATGATGTTTGAAAGATAAAATCAGTTATTGAGAAGCCACAAGTAGAAGTTGCACCTTCTAACTTGGCAATCGTGGGTAGATACTTGCTACACTCAAGTATATTCAAATATCTAGATGAACAAAATGTTGATAAAGCAACTAATGAAATCCAAATCACAGATTCAATTCTTAAGTTAGCAAATGAAAAAGGTGTTGTAGCCAAAAAACTTAACGGAATAAGATACGATATGGGTTCACATGAAGGATTCCTTAAAGCACAAATAGAATATGCATATAGAAGACCTGAACTTAAAGAATCTCTAATGGAGATAATAAATAACCTAAAAACAGAAGAATAAGCTTAGCTTATTTTTTTCTACTAATTTTACTTTTTTAATTGGTTTTTACCTCAAATTTCTTTCATTATCTATAATATAAAATGTCTTTAATAGTATAATTAATTTGTATAAAACAAATCAACGAGAGGAAAAAAATATGTCAAAAATTACTAAAATTTACGCAAGACAAGTTATTGACTCAAGAGGTAACCCTACAGTGGAAGTTGATGTTCACACTGAAGCAGGAAACCTTGGTAGAGCAATAGTTCCATCAGGAGCTTCAACTGGTACAAGAGAAGCACTTGAATTAAGAGACGGAGGAACTGAGTGACTAGGAAAAGGAGTTACTAAAGCAGTTGCTAACGTTAACACAGAATTAGCACCAGCCTTAATTGGTATGGATGTTGAAAACCAAAAAGAAATCGATTACAAAATGATTGAAATCGATGGTACAGAAAACAAAGATAGACTAGGTGCTAACGCATTATTAGGTGTATCTATGGCCGTTGCACAAGCTGCAGCACAAGATTTAAAAATTCCATTATGAAAACACTTTAACAACATGACTACTGATAATGAAGTTTCATTACCAGCACCAATGTTAAACGTTTTAAATGGTGGAGAACATGCTGATAACTCAGTTGACTTCCAAGAATACATGATCTTCCCATTGGGAGCTCCTACATTCGGAGAAGCATTAAGATGAGCTTCAGAAACATTCCATCACTTAGCTAAGCTATTAAACAAAGCTGGATTAGATACAGCTAAAGGTGATGAAGGTGGATTCGCACCTAACATGAAAGATAATGAAGAACCATTAAAATTCATTGTTGAAGCTATTAAAGCAGCAGGATACGTACCTGGTAAAGATATTTACATCGCTATGGACCCTGCTTCATCAGAATTCTATAACACAGATACAGGAATGTATGAATTAAAAGGTGAAGGTAAAACTTTAACTACTGAAGAAATGGTAGCTTACTACGAACACCTATGTAACACATACCCAATCGTTTCTATCGAAGATGGAATGGCTGAACAAGATTGAGATGGATTTAAACTTATGACTGATAAACTATCACATAAAGTTCAAATCGTTGGAGATGATCTATTCGTAACTAACAAGAAAATTCTTGCTGAAGGAATCGAAAAAGAAATCGCTAACTCAATTCTAATTAAAGTTAACCAAATTGGTACTTTAACAGAAACTGTTGAAACAATCGAATTAGCTAAAGCTAATGGATACACAAACATTGCTTCACACAGATCTGGAGAATCAGAAGATACAACAATCGCTGACTTAGCAGTTGGATTAAACACAAAACAAATTAAAACAGGTTCAATGTCAAGATCTGAAAGAATCGCTAAGTACAACCAATTAATCAGAATCAATGAAGAAGTAGAAGCATTCCACGGGAAAGCATCACTAAACATTGAAATTGAATAATTTTTAATTTTAGTAAGTGGGTATTAATTTAATGCTTACTTACTTTTCATAAATTAACAAGAAATTGCAGGAGGAAATATGATTAAGAAAATTGCAATCCTTACATCTGGTGGAGATGCACCAGGAATGAACACTGCAGTGAAGGCAGTAGTAAATGCTGCTATTGAAAAAGGGTTAGAACCTTATATAGTATACGAAGGATACTTAGGACTAACAAACGGGAACTTCAAAAAAGTGAATAAAAAAGATGTTAAATTTATCGGAGATAAAGGTGGGACAATCATTTATTCAGCAAGGTTCCCTGAATTCAAAGAAATTGAAGTAAGAGAAAAAGCAGTTGCTAAAATGCAAGAAGAAGGAATCGATGCACTAGTTGCAATCGGTGGAGATGGTTCTTACATGGGAGCTGCTAAACTTACTGAAATGGGAATCAAAACAATTGGATTACCTGGAACAATAGATAATGATATCTCTTCAACAGACTTTACAATTGGATTCCATACTGCATTAAACACTATAACAAAAGCAGTTGATCAAGTTAGAGATACTGCTGAATCACATAACAGAGCAAAAATTGTTGAAGTTATGGGAAGACATTGTGGTGATTTAGCTATTAATGCTGCTATTGCCACAGGAGCTGAAGTATTATCAACAGCTGAAAGAAAACTTTCAGAAGAAGAGATAATTACTAAAGTTCAAAAAGCAAGAGAAGAAGGAAACAGATCAATTATTGTTATTGTTACTGAACATCTTTATGATGTTGCTGCTCTTGCAAAAGCATTAGAAGAAAAAACAGGAATTGAGACAAGAGCTACAGTTCTTGGACATCCACAAAGAGGTGGAGTTCCAACAGCAGAAGATAGAATACTAGCTTCTAGAATGGGAGCATTCGCTGTTGAGAAATTACTTGAAGGTGAAACTGGAGTAGCAGTTAACCTTGTTGATAATAAATTATCAACTAAAAACATTCTTGAAGTAGTTGAAATGGAAAGACCTTCAAGAGAAGAGTTATTTAATCAATATGATTTAATTAAATAGGAAAGAAGAATATGAAATTAACAAATACATTACTTAAAAAATCTAAAATCATTTCTACAATGGGTCCAACATTTGAATCTGAAGAAATGATTAGAGAAATGCTTCAAAGAGGTGTTAATGTTGTTAGACTAAATACATCACACGGAGATTTCGAAGAACATGGTAATAGAATTATCAATGTTAAAAAAGTTAGAGAAGAGTTAGATTTACCAATCTCTATCTTATTAGATACAAAAGGACCTGAAATCAGAGTTCATGGTATCGAAAACAAAAAAATGACAGTTACTAAAGGTGATAACTTAGTTATCAAGTATAAAGAAGAGGTTGAAGGAAAAGACGGAGTATTCTCTGTAACTTATCAAGATCTTGGAAACACAGTAAAAGAAGGTCAATTAATTATGATTGATGATGGAAAGTTAACACTTAAAGTTACATCAATCAATGAAGAAGCTGGAGAAGTAAATGCTGTAGCTGAAAACAACCACTACATCGGAACTAAAAAAGCCGTTAACGTACCAGGAGCAGATTTAACATTACCATTCATCGCTTCTCATGATGAAGGATTCATCAAATGAGGAGTAGAGCAAGGTATTGATTATGTTGCTGCATCATTCGTTAGAGATGCTAAAGATGTTCAAGAATTAAGAACATTATTAGATGAAAATGGTGGAAAAGACGTTTTAATTATGTCTAAAATTGAAGCATTAAAAGCTATTGAAAACTTAAATGAAATTATAGCTGCTTCAGATGCTATTATGTTAGCTAGAGGTGACTTAGGAGTAGAAATTCCTTATTGAGAAGTACCATTCTATGAAAAACTAATCATCGACAAATGTAGAGCTTGAGGAAAACCAATCGTTGTTGCAACACAAATGTTAGATTCAATGATGGATAACCCAAGACCTACAAGAGCTGAAGTAACAGACGTTTACTACGCTGTAATTTCAGGAACAGATGCAACAATGTTATCAGGGGAATCAGCATCTGGAGACTTCCCTAAAGAATCAGTTGAAACAATGGCTAGAATTAACCAAGAAGCTGAAGGAAACTTCAACTACTTAAGAGCTTTTGAATCAGCATACGCTTTCGTTGAATCATCAAATGCAGAATCTGCATATGAAGTTGCTAAGAAAGCCTTAACTTCAGATGCTAAATACATATTAGCATTCTCAACACAAGGTAGATTAGTAAAAGCACTTTCAAGATTTAGACCTAACGCAATCATTTTAGGATTATTAGGACAAAAAGATCTTGTAAATAAATTCGGAGCACACTATGGTGTGTATGCACAATACCAAGAAGATCAATCAGCATACAATGACGATGCTAAGATCATGGAAATTGCTAAAGCAGCAGGTATCACAGAAGGTACAAAAGTTGTTGTAGCAAACGCTAAAGAATTTAGAACAGTTAGAATTACATACAAATAATAATTGAACATCAAAACCCACTCATTTTATGAGTGGGTTTTATTTTAGAGTATAATTGATATATGAAAACAAATTTGATTCTAGATGTATTAAACATTGTTAAGGTGAGTGTCGTACATGGCACCAACTTTCTTTTTGAATAATAATAAAATTAAAACAAAAAAGGAGAAATAGAAATTATGGAAAAAATATATATAAAATCATTAGATAAAGAAATAGAAATAGACGTATGAAAAGAAGTTAATACTATAGCTTCAGAAGTATTAAGTAAATACTTAATAGAAAATGGAATGGGTAATGAAATAATCGGAACTGTTATTGATGAGGATGGATTTGCAATTGACTTTTTAGTAGAAAAGAACATTTCAGAAAACTCATTACCTTTACATGAAGGTAAAGTGAAGAAGATACTTTCAAATAATCCTGAAGTTAACTCAGAGTTACCAGCTAACATGATTAAAGAATTAAAATTAAGAGGTGTATCAGGTATTACTCTTAAGACTGGAGAACAAGGAAACAGAATATTCGGTTTTGCAACTCTAACTAACGAAGAATTCAAAGTTAAGCTAGAAGAAATCGAAGAAAGAGAACAAAGAGATCATAGAAAAGTAGGAGAAGCATTAGATTTATTCTACATTGATCAAACAATTGGTAAAGGACTTCCAATTTGATTAGAAAATGGAGTTCAATTAAAGAGACAAATTAAAGATTACATTTGAAAACAAGAGGAGAAGTATGGATCTTCTCAAATTGAAACACCAGTACTTGGTTCAATCGATCTATATAAGACTTCAGGACATTACGATCATTATAAAGATGGAATGTTCCCAGATATGATTAACCAAGAAGGCGAAAATATCATATTAAGACCTATGGCTTGTCCACACCATGTTATGGTTTACAAAAGAAAGCCTAGATCATTTAGAGATTTGCCAGTTAGAATAGCTGAAAATGTAAAACAATATAGATATGAACATTCAGGTGCATTAATTGGACTTGAAAGAGTTAGAGCAATGGAGTTAACTGACTCACATATCTTCCTTAGAGAAGATCAACTTAAGTCTGAACTTGAAAGAGGTTTTGATTTAATCGTTGAAACACTTAAAGAGTTCAATATTGAAATTGACTATATTGAATTAGCACTTCATGATCCATCAAATGGAGAAAAATATCATGGAGATAAAGAACTATGACAAAAGTCAGAGTTAATACTTAAAGAATTCTTAGATAAAAAGAATGTTAAGTATGTAGCTATGGAAGGAGAAGCTGCCTTCTATGGTCCTAAGATTGATGTTCAAATCAAAACAGCATTAGGACACCAAATTACTGTATCTACAATCCAACTTGACTTCCTATTACCAGAAAGATTCGAGTTATCATATATAGATTCAGAACAAAACAAGATTCAACCTATTATGATTCATAGAGGATTGATTGGAACATATGAAAGATTCATATCAGTTCTATTAGAACAAACAAAAGGTAATCTACCTATGTGACTAGCGCCTCAACAAGCTGTAATTATTCCTGTGAATAATGAAGCTCATGGAGAATATGCAAATGAAATTCTAAATCTATTAAAAGAAAATGGAGTTAGAGTTAAATTAGATGACTCTGAAGAGAGGCTAGGTAACAAAATTAGAATTCATCAAACTTCAAAAGTTAAAACACAACTTGTTATTGGAGATGATGAAGTAAATAACAGAAATGTTACTTACAGATTCTATGGTCAAGAAGAAACTCATACAGTTTCAATTGATGAAATAGTAAATATATATAAGGAGAAGTAAATGAATAACTCAGTTAAGGAATTAATACTAAAGATTCGTGAAAATTATTCAAGCGTTGGTTTATTTAGAAGAATATTTTCTTGAAAAGATATTTTAAGTAATATAGAAAAGGAAATTGAACTACTAGATATCAAAGATAATGAACAAGACAACATTAGAATAAGTTTAGAACTTGAAAATATATCTAAAGAGAAAGAAAGTTTAAGTATAAACTTAAAGAACGCTCAAGATATAATCACAAAACTTGAAAATGAAATATCTGAAGAGAGAGTAAAACTTCATGAAGCTAATAATGCTAAAACAATTCTTCAAAATACTATTGATAATAGTAATAATGAAATATTGGAGTACACAAAAGAGCTTCATAAAGTATTCAAATCATCAACTGGTTCCCAAGGTAAGCTTTCAGAAATGAAACTAGAAAACACTTTAAGAAGTATGTTTGGAGAACCTGGTGATGTTTGAGTAGAGAATTTACAAGTTGAAGATAATAGAGTTGAATTAGCAATGAGACCTGATATAACTTCAGATAAATGAGTTCCGATTGATTCTAAATCATTAGTTCCAGAATTTACTGATGAAGATAATAAAGAATTTATTATAGATAAAAAGTATATTAATAAGGTTAAGACTGAAGCTAAGAAAATTAGCGAGAAGTATGTTAATAAAAACAACACAGAGTCTTATGGGATTATGGTTCTGCCAGGAGAAAGTATTTACACTGAATTATTCTATTCAGATGAAGGTGATGTTCTATTAAAAGAATTATTGTCAATGAATGTTTTCTTAACATCGCCGTCAAACTTTATACAATTCCTAACTACAGTTTATAGATTAAACGAGAAAATCAAAATGGTTGAAGATTCTCGTAACCTTGTTGATGAAATGAGGGTTGCATATAAACATATGGTTGATTTCTCAAATGCAACTAAGGATGGTCTTGCCCTACTTAATACAGCATACGATAAACATTTACCAAACTCAACAAAGAAATTAGAATCTATTAAAGATCAAATAGGTTCTGATAAGAAAATAAAATAGTAATTAATAAATACAAGTCATTCCTTTTTATATGGATTGACTTGTATTTTTAATATAATTAAATGGATATGGAAAATAAATATTTAATAGGAATAGATTTAGATGGAACTACATTGATGACTTGAGATGGTGGTTTTAACGAAGAAACAAATAAAAGGATAGACAAGATTCATCCATTAACAAAGAAAGCTATAAAGAAATTAATTGAACTAGGTCATGTAGTTGTAATTAACAGTGGAAGAAACTGAGAAGAGTCAGAAAACTTATATGAAGAGTTAGGTTTAAACTCATTTATTGTTAATAGTGCTGGTGCTCATGTTCATAACCCTTCAGATTCTTCTTATCCAAATAAAAGATTTGGAATGGAAGCTTCACAAGTTAATGAAATCTTAAATGATCCAATAGTAAATAATAATCTTGCAGCTTGAAGTGTAGATAGTAATGATTTAGTTCATTTATTTGAGGACTCTTGTGAAGAGTTCAAAGAAAAAGCTTATAAGTATTGAGATGTAAAGTTATTTGATGGTAAATTTGATTTTGAAACACAATCAGGAATCTTATTTTATGAGAATAAAACGCTTGATGAAATAAATGAAGTTGTTTTATACATGAGAGAGAAATGAGGGGATGATATTCATGCCACTAATTGAGGAACAACAGGCGGAGATTCAGGTGGAATAGAAATTAACCCAGCTAAATACAATAAAGGTAGCGGATTAATAGATGTTGCAAATCAATTAGGTATCAAACATGAGAATACAATGGGATTTGGTGATGGAGAAAATGATCTTGAATTGATAAAACAAGCTGCTCATGGAGTAGCAATGGTTCATGCAGTAGATTATATTAAAGAACATGCACAATATATAACTGAGCTTGATAACAATGAAGGTGGAGTCGGCCAATTTTTAGTCAAATTCTTCAATCTAGATATATAAGGATAAAAAACTCATAAAACCCACTAAACAGTGGGTTTTACCTTTCCTTTAGCTATTTTCTTGAAAAAACATTGTATATACAATGGGGGGTCCTTTTTTTTTTTTTTTTTTGTTGTGAGGAGTATAAATAAATTAGGAGGAAGAAAATGAATAAAAATATATATGATATTCCTAATCTGCCAGTGGCAGACCTCGAATATACACGGGATCTTTTCTTAAAATGAGTGGAACCACTTATCTCAAAAGAAGATTATGAAATAGCTAAATTAGAATGAGAAAAGTTTATCTCTTCTGATTTAAGCGATAAGTTACAAAATGTAATTATAGAGAAATCTAAAGACAAAGATAATAGTTGATTGTATGATTGATGATTAAACTATGCTTATCTTGCTTCAAGAGGACCTGTAACTACAGAGTGTAACGCTCCAATAAAAGTTGAATTTGATAATATGGAAAATTATAGTCAAGCAGAAAGAATTGCTTTACTATTTCATGCAACTGCAAAAGTTTGCATACAAACCAAAAAGCATGGTGTTCCAAATTTTGAAGTTAAAGGAACAAAACTTTCTTTAGATCAACTAGAAACAGCTTTCGCTTCTATTAGAACGCCTGGTAAAGACTTTGATAACTTTGAATTATTTGAAGGTACATCAAGACACTCTATCTTTATGTTCAAGAATAGAATATACAAAGTTGAAGTTATTGATCAAGAAGATAACTTAATAAACCCAAGTAAAATTGCTAATGCTCTTAATGAGATAATTAACTCAAACCCAGAGCAATTAGAAGTTGGGTTAGGTCATTTATCTACATTTACAAATAGAAATGACCTTAAAGATTTCTATGACACTATAGAAAAAGAAGGAAACAACAAAGAGGTTCTAAAAGAAATTAATGAATCTATAATACTTGTTTCTTATGATGATATTGATTATGAAGGTGATGTTGTTGCTGAACTAAAAGGTTCAGTTCATACAGAACACAACAATAGATTCCATGGTAAGACAATAACTTATCAAGTATCTAGAAACGGTGTTTCAATGATAGCAGATCATACACCAATTGATGGTGGAACAGAATTAGCAATAGCAATTGCTATTAACGATGTCTTTGCCAAAGGTTTAACAATCGAAGGTGAAGAGATTTCTAAAATTGAAGAGCTAAAACAAGAAATAACAACAGAACATTCAAAAGTTCTAGAAGAAGAATTTAATAAATTTAAAGAATATGTTTCTAATATAACTGTAAACATTAAACCTTTAAATGTTAAAAGAAGCGAACTAACAGAATTAGGTATAGTAGGTGTTGATTCTTTCATTCACTTGGCTTTCCAATTAGCACAATTGGATGCATGAGGTAAAATAAGAAATACTTATATAGCTGTGGATGTTAGAAACTTCTATAAAGGTAGAACAGAATGTATTAGACCAGTCTCACATGAGACAATGAATGTTATTAATTCAATCAAAGAAGGAAACACTTCTAAAGAAGAATTAAAAGACATGATGAAAGCTGTAATGGATGAACATTACGCTAGACTAAAAGCCACAAAAAGTGGAATGGGTATTAACAGACACATGTTAGGACTTCAATTAGCCTTAGCAGAAAACCCAGAGCTTGGGGAAGCTCCAAAATTATTCAAAACAAATGCTTGAACAACAATTTCAGGTAACCCAATTTCTACTTCATCATTAGGACATCCAATTGTTAAGAGTGGTTTCTTTGAGCCAGTTGATCCTAACGGAATTGGAATTCTATATGTAGTAGATAACATTAACAGTTATATATCAGTAAGTGCATATCAAAAAGATGCTAAAGAAAGAGATATCTTTGTTGAAAGAGTAGAATACTGAATTAACGAGTTAACTAAAATATATAAATAAATATATTAAGGAGGAATAATGGCAAAATTAGAATATTTTGTAGAAAAAATTAAAGGCAAATCTACTTCAGATAAAGTATTAGCATTTGCTGCACCATATACAAATGACTTTATTAATGCAGCTGGACAAGCAATTGACCATGGTGTAATTCAAAAAGTATTGTTAATTGGTGAATTAAACAAAATTAAAGAAGCAATAGCTACTTCAAATTTTGAAGATGATAAATTCACAATCATTGAAGCTACTGATTTAAAAGATGTAGCAGTTAAAACAATGACACTAGCTTCTAATGATGAAGTTAACATTGTAATGAAAGGTTTAATTGATACATCAATACTATTAGGTGAATTATTAAAACCAGAATACGGATTAAGAACTGATAAACATATGGCACATGTTGGTTTACTATATAGTGAAAACCATGACCAATACTATATTGCTTCTGACGCAGGAATGAATATAGTACCAGATGTTAATCAGAAAAAAGTGATAATTGAACATTGTGTTGAGTTAGCACATAAATTAGGTAAAGACAAGCCATATGTGGCAATGCTTACCGCAAAAGAAAAAGTTTATGACAAAATGCAAGCAACAGTAGATGCTGCCGCATTACAAGAAATGAACGAAAAAGGTGAAATAACAGGTTGTGTAGTTTCAGGACCTTTACAAATCGATAATGCCGTCAGTGAAAGATGTGCAAAAATAAAGGGTGTTACTGATCCAGTTTCAGGAAAAGCTGACATATTAATAATGCCTAATATTGAAGCAGGAAACATCTTTGCAAAAGCATTATGATTGTTAGGTGGTTGAGAAATTACTGGATATGTAGCAGGAGCTAAAATTCCTGTTGGTGTATCATCAAGATCTGATACAGAGAAAGGATTATTAGGAACAATTATTATTGCTGCAGCATCAGCTGAATAAAGGAAGGCTAGATGACAACAGCAGTAAGTAATAATTATCCAAAATCACCATTTATTAAGTATTTAGCACTAATTGTATTATCAATTGGTGGTGGATCAATTTATGTTGTCCCATATCTATTGGGGTCATTCACTCCACAAATGATGGACGCATTCTCATTAGACAAAGCATCAGTCTTTGGTCTAATATTAGTTGTATATGGAATTGCATGTACAATCCTTTATGTGCCAGCTGGAATGTTGGCAGATAAAATGAAAGCAAAAACACTTTTTGCTTTCTCAATGATATCAACAGGTATCCTTACAATAGCTTATTCACTAGCAATGGCTTTTGCCACTGCAGGTGAAATACAAGGGCATATATCATTCTTTATTGTTATACTAATTCACGTTGGTTTTGCAATAACAACTGTTCTTACATTCTGATCAGCTTTTGTTAAAGCTGTAGGTTCATTGGGACCAGTTGAAGAACATTCAAAACTTTATGGATATTCAGAAGGAACTAAAGCTATATCTGCATTCTTAACTTCAATAATTGCAGCAATGATTGTTTCAGGATTAATGACATCAATAAGCACAGCCTTATCACTGTCAGTCGCGATTTTATTCCTAGCAATTGTTTATATTATTGTTGGTATTGCTTCAATAATACTTTTACCTAAAGAAGGAAGAGTCTACAATAGAAGAGTAGCAAGAGCCAAGAGAATAGTAGGTAAAGAAGCAGAGAATAAATATTTAACTGCAATAGGAGATTCAGAGGTTAATTCAAAAAACTTAAGAAAGGTATTAAAAATGCCAATCATTTGAATGATCTCAATACTAGTTTTATTTATAATGGTAGATTATGACATAGTTGCTTATAGAACTACGCCATACTTCTTAGATATAGCAGGATTCCCACTTAAGCCTGATGCTTCGGACGTAGCTGGAAATCATCTTCTATCACAACTAACAATGTTATCTTCAGTAAGAATGTATGCAATGGCATTTATCTTTGCTATACTAACAGGTTTATTCTCAACAAAAGTTGTGAAAGATACTAATAAGACAATAGTGATTGTATTATTAATAACAATCATCTTATCATTACCATTCTTATTCGCACATGGGAATGGAGCAGATCCAGTTTCAGATGGCTTCTTTTGAACTTTAATTATACTTTCAATGGTAGTAATGTTAGGGGCAGCCGGTGCTAGAGCAATCTATTGATCACTAATTGCTGAGGGTGGTGTACCATCATATCTAACAGGATTAGCAATAGGTATTATTTCAATCATTGGTTTCTCAAAAGATATTTGATTCCCAATATTAATTGGTGCAATTCAAGATGCTAAAGCATGATACTTAATGTGAGGACTGTTTATTTTCTGTGCATTAGGTGGAATATTAATGGCAATAGCTATTTACTTCTACATTAAGAATCCAACAAATATTGTTAAAGAAGAAACATCAACAAAAGAATTGAAACAAATAATGAAATTATTAAAAAACAAAGATATAGATAAAACAATGTCAAAAACTTTAGGTTTAACTAAAGAATACGACGATGTATTTAATAAATATTTCAATGCTAAATTATCTAAAGACAAAACAAAAGATAAAGTTAAAGCAAAAGAAATAGAAAAACGTATTAAAGAATTAAGAAAAAGACTTGACCAACTAAGAATAGAAGGTAAAGAAACTTTCATTAATGAATTTAAAGAAAAATACGGGAAAATATATGATGATACAATCATCGAAGTATTTTCAAATAATACTTTTGATATAGATAAAATTGTATTTGGCGAAGAAGAAAGAATTAAACCAGAATTTGGGGCCATTACAGAAATGAATAATACTATTGATAAAGTATGAAGCGCAATTGATGAACGTTCTGTTAAAGGCGAGAAGTCAATGAAAGATTTAGAAAGTAAATTAGAATATATAATCATAGGAGGAAAGAATGTATAAGATTTTATCAATAAATCCTGGTTCAACATCAACTAAACTAGGTTACTTCGAAGATGATGAAGCTATTATTATTAAAAACATCCATCATAATTCAGAAGAATTATTAAAATTTGATAAAGTAATAGATCAATTAGATTTTAGAACTGAAGAAGTTGAAAAATTCTTAGTTGAAAACAATATTAATATTAATGAATTAGATGGTGTTGGAGCAAGAGGAGGTGTCTTACCAAGGCATACAACAGGAACTTTTGAAGTTACTGATAAAATTTGTGAGTTCTCAACAAACTCGCCTCTACAACATCCAGTAAACTTAGCTGTTTTAATAGCAAAGAAAATTGCAGATAAAGCAGGAGTTAAGGCATACATCACAGATGGTGAATCTTCATTAGAGATGTTACCTGAAAACATGTTAAGTGGTCTTCCAGAATTACCAAGGAAAAACTATTGCCATGTTTTAAACCAAAAAGCTATAGCTAGATTCCATGCTAAAACAACAGGAGCAGATTACTTCAAGAGTAACTACATAGTTCTTCATATGGGTGGAGGAATATCAGTTGGTGCACATAAAAATGGTGTAATGATTGATGCAACCGATGCTATTAGTGAAGGTCCATTCACACCAGAAAGAACGGGTTCATTACCAACTAGACTATTAGCAGATTTAATATATAGCGGAAAATATAATCACACTGAAATGAAAAAGTTAATTCAAGGAAAAGGTGGTTTTGTCGCCTATCTTGGAACTAACGATGCAAGAGAAGTTGAAAAGAGAATGGAAGAAGGAGATCAAGAAGCAATTATTGTAATGAAAGGTATGATTAATCAAATTGCAAAAGAAGTTGCTGCTATGACATCACACTTTGAAGAGTTGGATGCAATCCTATTCACAGGTGGACTTTCAAACTCAGAGCATATCGTTTCAGAGCTTAAAAAGAAATTAAGCAAATATGCTGAAATATTCATATACCAAAAAGAAAGAGAAATGGAATCTCTATCAGAAGGTGTAACAAGAATTTTAAGAGGCGAAGAAGATTTAATAACAGTTGATTTGTAGTAAAATCTTCTAAACTTATAGTTTATAAATATTAAAAAAAATTCCTAGAACTTATGTTCTAGGTTTTTATATAAAAAAATAAGGTTAAACCTTATTTTTTCTTTTCTTCTTTATGTTTAGATAGCAAATCTGCTACTTTAGTCAAAGAATCTTTTCCGTTTTCAATCTCTTCATTAATCTCTTCAACTTTATCTTCACGAATTGTAGCAAGTAATTTAATTAATGGAGCTTCTTTACCAATAATTGAGATAATATCATTTTTCTCAACAACTGTTTCACCATTAACAACTTGTGGTCCTGTAGCTTCTTTATTGATCATTGCAATACCAATACCATCTGGAATTTCAATTTCTTTAATTTTCTTATTTAAAACCAATTTAATAGCTGGAACATTAACAATTGAAACACCTTCAGCCACTTCAACCATTTGATATGTCTCTCCACCACTAATTTCAGCTAATGGATTGATTAATCTTCTATAAACAATCCCTGCAGCTGCGACTTCTGGTGTAATAACATTATCAACACCAAGTGAGTTTAATATATTTTCATGATTTTCATCAACTGATTTAGCAAATATCTTACCTTTAAAGTTTTCTTTAATAATTGAAGCAACTACTAATGAAGCTTGGAAGTCTTGACCGATACCAACTACATAATAATCGGCATTATCAATACCTACATTAAATATAAAGTCTCTATCAGTAGCATCTCCTACTATAGCATTCTTTACTCCTACTAATTGTTCTAGTTTTTTAGGTTCTTTATCTATTGCTACGATTGAAAAATCATTAGTTCTATTCAGTTTATTAATAAGTTCAGTAGCAAATCTACCAACACCTATTATTACTATTTCTTTTTTAGCCATAATCTTTATACTTTAATTTTACTCTTTTTGGGCAATATATTACTAAATAAATGGGGAAAATTTAGTTCATATTCCCCCTTTTTGATATATAATTATTTAGGTATCATATTAATATGATATTTCTGCAATGTATTGCTTTGGTAGCTCAGTCGGTAGAGCACCCGGCTGTTAACCGGTAGGTCGTGGGTTCGAGTCCCACCCGAAGCGCCATTGTGGCCCATTGGTGAAGCGGTTAACACACATGGTTTTCATCCATGCATTCACGGGTTCGATCCCCGTATGGGTCACCATTTTTATGGGGTATTAGCTCAGTTGGGAGAGCGCTTCCCTTACAAGGAAGATGTCGGGGGTTCAAGTCCCTCATACCCCACCAATATAAAGGTATTGCCAAGACCTTGGACTAGTTCCAGAAAAAGGCCGTTGTAGCTCAGCAGGCAGAGCAACTGACTTGTAATCAGTAGGTCGTAGGTTCGATTCCTATCAACGGCACCACGCGGGTGTGGTGGAATGGTAGACACGCTGGTCTTAGGAACCAGTGCCGCAAGGCGTGGGGGTTCAAGTCCCTTCACCCGCACCATTATTTAACATAAGGACATAAGTGTCCCAGGTGTGACAGTAGAAACAAAACAACAATTTATGCGTCTGTAGCTCAATTGGATAGAGCGTTTGATTACGGCTCAAAAGGTTGTGGGTTCGACTCCTGTCAGACGCACCATTAGCGGAGAGTAGCTCAGTTTGGCAGAGCACTGCGTTTGGGACGCAGGGGTCGCAGGTTCAAGTCCTGTCTCTCCGACCATTATTATGGGGGTGTAGCTCAATTGGTAGAGCACTTGATTTGCATTCAAGAGGTCGTCGGTTCGACTCCGATCATCTCCACCATTATTAAGGCGAGGTAGCTCAGCTGGTTAGAGCGTCTGGTTCATACCCAGAAGGCCGTGGGTTCGACTCCCTCTCTCGCTACCAAATATTCTTAGAGAAGATGGTCCTTTAGCTCAGTTGGTTAGAGCCGTCGGCTCATAACCGATTGGTCGCTGGTTCGAGTCCAGCAAGGACCACCATTAAAACTAAATAAAATCAAAATATAAAAAATTATATGGCGAGTTAAGGAGATGTACCCAAGTCTGGTTGAAGGGGTCGGTCTTGAAAACCGAGAGGTGGTGAAAGCTGCGCGGGGGTTCGAATCCCTCCATCTCCGCCATTATTTATCGCGGAGTGGAGCAGTCTGGTAGCTCGTTGGGCTCATAACCCGAAGGTCGTAGGTTCAAATCCTGCCTCCGCAACCAAGGTCCTGTAGTGAAGTGGTTATCATGCCTCTCTGTCACAGAGGAGATCGCGGGTTCGAGTCCCGTCAGGACCGCCATTATCATGGTCCGGTAGCTCAGCAGGTAGAGCATGCGACTGAAGCTCGCAGTGTCGGCGGTTCGATTCCGTCCCGGACCACCATTAGTAAAAATATTGATCTTTACTAATCGTAGGTCAAACCAAATTATGGGTTCCCATAATTTTTTTTATACAAAATTGTGGAAAACTTGTATAATTTATATTGAGGAAAATAAATATGGCTAAAAAAGAAGTAAAAAAAGCAGCACCAGCTGCTAAAAAAGAAGAAAACGTAGTTGCTAAAAAAGCAGCACCAGTTAAAAAAGAAGCAGTTTCAAAAAAAGAAGGAAATAAATCAACTAAAGCTAAGAAAGTTAGAAAAGCTAGATCTTACTCATTTGGTGAATTTATTGGAAACGTATTTCTATTAGCAATAGGATTAGTATTAATTCTTGGTGCTCTATTTATCATGTACTCACCAGACCAAGTAGGGTTCTTACCTGATTCAATTCTAAACGGAACTGATTTAACAGGTAATGCTGCCTTAGGATTTGGTGTAGTTGTATTCTTAGGTTTCTGAATCTCATGTGCATACATTAGAAAAATCTGAATGGGTGTTCTAGGTATTGGGAGAAAAGAAAGACTAGAAAAAAGACAAGCTAAAATTGATAAAAAAGCATAAGCCTTTCTATAATTAACATGAGTTCAGCTCATGTTTTTTATTTTTAATAGTATAATTTAGATATTATGAAATTCATCGTTGGATTAGGGAACATAGGAGACCAATATAAAAGAACAAGACACAATCTTGGTTTTTTAGTTATAGATGAATTAGAAAAAAGATGAAATCTTTCATTCAAAAATGAAGCTTCAGCAACTTATGCAGTTCATTTTATCGATGGAGAGAAAATAATAGTTGCTAAACCTAATTTATTTATGAATAATTCAGGACAAGTTATTAAAGGGATGATGGATTACTTCAAAATCGATGTTGAAGACGTTATTATCTTTGTTGATGATAAAGATCAAATGATGGGAAACCTTAAAATAGTTAATAAAGGTGGACATGGTGGACAAAACGGAATTAGAAATACAATAGATCACCTAGGGCACAATGAATTTATGAGAGTTAAGGGTGGAGTTGGTTCAAAAAATATTTCGGACACCTCAAAATATGTTTTAGGAGAATGAAATAAAGAACAAAAAGAAGTTCTACCTACATTAGTTAATAAGATGGCAGACATTGCTGAAGATTTTGTCGGAGGTATGCAGTTCATAGAACTAGCAAACAAGCATCATGCTAATTAATAAAATAGTAATAGGTGTTTCAGGAGGTCCTGATTCAATGTATCTACTTAATGACTTATATAATAATAGAAAATATGAACCAATAGTAGTTCACGTTAACTATGGATTAAGAGAAGAGTCAAAAGAAGAAGAGGAATTTGTAACAAACTATTGTAATGAGAGAGAAATTAAACTTTATGTGTTTAATGTTAACGAAGAAAACATATCAAAGTACAAATCCCTTGGTAACAAGCAATCAATTTATAGAGAATTTAGATATGATAAATATTTTGAGGTAGCAAAAGAGAATAATGCTAAAGATATTTTCATTGCACAACATAAAGATGACTTTATTGAAACAGCAATTATGCAAAAACAAAGATCTGATGACTACTTATTCTATGGAATAGAGAGGCTATCATATAATAAAGGCTTTAGAGTTCATAGACCATTACTTGAAATGTACAAAGATGATATTTTAGAGTTTATGGATTCAAATAATCTTGAATATAGAATTGATAAATCTAACTTCGAACCAATTTATGAAAGAAACAAAGTTAGATTAGAGTTATCAAACTTAACTAGAGAAGAAAAAGATAAAATTTATGAAGATTTTCAAAAGGTTAATATTGAGAAAGAAGAATTGAGGAATACAGTTGATAAATATTATAAGGTTTTACTAGAAAGTGAACTAGAATACAATACATATATTGAAATCCCAGAAGATATTAAGAACTATGTATTGTACAAATTGTTAATTAATAATAATGAGCAAAGAATAAATATATCTTCAGATAAGTTAAATG
This sequence comes from uncultured Mycoplasma sp., assembly GCA_964445515.1. Classification (GTDB taxonomy): domain Bacteria; phylum Bacillota_I; class Bacilli_A; order Mycoplasmatales; family Hepatoplasmataceae; genus Tyloplasma. Next base: position 18,229 of record CAYUKZ010000002.1, read on the forward strand.
GTTTAAAAGAATTTTTATCAAACAAAAGAGGAGATAAATCATTTAGATTAATGGAAAATTTATTTATGGCCATAAAGAATGGTAAAATTATAATATATAAAACAAATTAGATATGGGAACAGAAAATAAATACATTACAAAAATGTTAAAAACACATGATGAGATTGTTGAAGGAGTTAAATCAGTAGCTGAAAGGCTAAATAATAAATTTCCTGATAAATCAGATGAAGTGATTTTAATTACTATATTAAAAGGTGGGCTTCCATTCTCATTGGAACTAATGAAACACTTAGATTTCGATATGAAGATGGACTTTATAACTTCTTCATCATACTATTTAGATGGTAGAAAAGATGAACATAAAGTTTCTTATGAAGCAACTACACCAATTAAAGGAAAACATGTAATACTTGCAGATGATTTAATTGATTCAGGTAGAACAGCCATTAAACTTACAAAAGTTTTAGAGGCATATTCACCTAAATCAATTACAATAGCAGCATTATATGGTAAACCAAAAAGAGAAAGAACAGATTATGAAGAAATATTTGCTTGAGAAGAAGATCCTAACGGATTCTTACTAGGCTTTGGATTGGATTATGATGAAAAATACAGGAACCTACCTTATATTGCTATAATGGAAGTTCCGGAGGAAGAAAAATAATTATGAATACGGAAAAAAGAATTTGAATTGATAATAATGGTCAAAACCAAAACAATTCAAACGACAATCAAAATAATCCTTCAGGTGCAAACACTCCAACACCTAAGAAGTCTAGTGCTTCTAAATGAATATGAACAATATTAATTTTCATTTTAATCATTATACTTTTCTCAATGTTATTCTCAACAAAAATATTCGGAATGACATCAGCAACATTTGAGAAATTCTTAAATGACCCAACATGAATTCAAAAAGTTCAAATAACTGATAAAAGTGGTGCAGTTAACCTAAAGCAAATGCAATTAGGATTCTATGTTACTTCAGCAGGTCCAGTACTAACATTCGTTGGTCACTCTGCTAATTCAGGAAAAGGTTCTATAACTTATAGAGTATGATTTGATTCATTCTCAGATTATGATACATTTATGTCAGCTAATGAAGCAGGACTACTTTCATTATTCGGACCAAACTTTGTTATTACTGAAATAAGTAATACAGTTAGTCCATTCTGACAATTAGTATTTGGTTTATTACCATGAGTTATCTTACTAGGTGGAACATATTGAATCATGATGCTTATGATGAAGAAACAAGGTTCAATGGGACAAATGAACTCAGGTTCATTAGTGCCTCAAAGATCAAACATCAAGTTTGATGATGTTGCAGGTTACGATGAAGTTAAGGCTGAACTATGAGAAATTGTAGATTTCCTTAAAAATCCAGAGAAATATAATGCAGTGGGAGCAAGAACTCCTAAAGGAGTATTACTATCAGGTCCTCCAGGAACTGGTAAAACATTCTTTGCTAAAGCTGTAGCTGGAGAAGCAAACATTCCATTCTATTCAATTTCAGGTTCTGACTTTGTAGAGATGTTCGTTGGAGTAGGAGCTAAAAGAGTAAGAGAATTATTCGGAGTAGCTAAACAAACAGCACCAGCATTAATATTCATTGATGAGCTTGACGCTGTTGGTAGACAACGTGGAGCCGGAATGGGTGGAGGACATGACGAAAGAGAACAAACTCTTAACCAAATGTTAGTTGAAATGGATGGTTTTGCAGCAAACACAGGAATTGTTGTTATGGCTGCTACAAATAGACCTGACGTTTTAGACCCAGCTTTAAAAAGACCAGGTAGATTTGATAGATCTATTGAATTTAGAATGCCAGATATTCTTGAAAGAAAAGCAATTCTTGAAATCTATGCAAAACAAGGTGGTAAGAAATTTGCTGCTGATGTTGATTGAGATAATGTCGCAGGAAGAACTCCAGGGTTCTCTGCTGCTCAATTAGAAAACGTTGTTAATGAAGCGGCAATCTTATCTATAAGATTAAAGAGAAAAGAAATTTCTCTAGATATTATTGATGAAGCTATTGATAGAGTAATCGGTGGACCATCTAAATCAAATAACTTAATGTCTCAAGAAGAGAAAGAGTTAATTGCTTACCATGAAGCAGGTCATGCACTTATTGGTCTTGCTTTACCTGAAGGTGAGAAAGTACAAAAGATTACAATTATCCCTAGAGGACAAGCTGGTGGTTATGTATTAATGACACCTAAGAAAGAAAAATTTGTACAAACAAAAGCTGAACTTGAAGCTAAGATATCTTCATACATGGCTGGTAGAGCTGCTGAAGAAATTTACTTCGGTAAAGAAAATGTAACAACAGGTGCATATTCAGATATTGAATCAGCAACTCAAATAGCTAGAAGAATGGTTACTGAGTTCGGAATGTCAGATCTTGGACCAATCCAATATGAAAAACCTCAAGGAAGTATTTTCTTAGGTAGAGATTATGGAAATTCATCTAAGAACTATTCTGGACAGTTAGCTGTTGAAATTGATGGTGAAGTAAGAAAGTTAATTGATGGCGGTTATAAACAAGCAATGACATTAATTAAAGCTAATAGAAACATTATGGATTTATTAGCAGAGTCACTTCTAATCAAAGAAACACTTACAGCAGAAGAAGCAGAGTTTATTTATGAAAATAAAAAACTTCCTGAACAAGTTCAAACAATGAAGAAACAATCATCTTCTAAACCTAAAACAACTAAGTCTACAAAGACAACAAGTAAAACAACAACAAAAACTACAGCTAAGTCAACAACAAAAACTACACCAAAGAAAACTACAAAACCTAAAGTAGAAGACAAAGCTTTAAATAAATAATAGACACAAACACTGAATTTCAGTGTTTGTTTTTATTAGGATTTTAATACTCAATTTAATTAAGGTATAATTAATATAAATTATGAAAGCATTATTCCCTGGATCATTTGATCCTATTCACAATGGACATGTAGAAGTTATTAAAGCAGCCGCTGAGAAATTTGAGCGTCTGTATATTTTTGTTGCTTCTAATGAGACTAAAAACCACGTTAGAACATTAAAGTTTAGAACTCAACTAGTTCAAAAAGTTATTGACTCATTAGAGTTAGATAATGTTATTGTAATTCAACAACAACCTGGGACATTAACTCCAAAGGTTGCTGAAAAACTAGATGTTGAAGTTATAGTAAGAGGAATAAGAGGATATGAAAATAAAGAGGAGAAGAATTATGAAGCTTCTCTTGCTGAATCATATTTAGATGTTAATCCAAAACTTTCATTCGAATACTTCATCGTTGAATATCTTAACATTTCTTCATCAGAGGTAAATGAAGCTATAAAGAAATTTAACTCTATCAAAGAAATGGTTCCTGAGGTAGTAGAAAAAGATATTTTATTAGAATGTTTTGAACCAAGTAAAAAGAAAAAAGGTAAATTAGTAATTTTCTGTGGCCCTTCAGGTTCAGGTAAAGGAACAGTATCAAAAGAATTCTTATCAATACCTGAATTTGACTTCCATTTTTCAGTTTCTGCAACAACTAGAGAAATGAGAGAAGGAGAAGTTGATGGAGTTCACTATTTCTTCTTGACAAAAGAAGAATTTGAATTGTGAATTCAAGAAGATAAGTTTTATGAATATGCAGAATTTGCTGGAAACTACTATGGGACACCTATAGCACCAGTAATGAAGATGTTAGAAAAAGGACAAAACGTTTTCCTTGAAATAGAATACCAAGGAGTAGAACAACTAATTAAAAAAGCACCAGATGCTTTAACTATATTCTTGTCTCCTCCTTCAATAGAAGAGTTAGAAAGAAGATTAATTGAAAGAGGAACAGAAACTGAGCAGTCTTTAAAAGAAAGAGTAGAAACTGCAAGGCATGAAATCAAACTAGCAGATGACAAATACTTATTTAAGTATAAAGTAGTTAATGAAAATGTTAGTGAAGCCGCAAATGAGATAATTGAAATATTAAGGAGAGAACTATATGTATAAATTAGAGTATCATGGCGCTACTGAAACAGGTAGAAGACCAGAAAATCAAGATAATTTTATAATTTTCAAAAACAACTATAAGTTTTTAATAGCAGTTGTTGCTGATGGAATGGGTGGACACAAAGGTGGATCAACTGCATCTAAGGCAGTAGCAAGAATGGTTAAAAGAGAATTGAATAATGTTGACTTTGGTGGTAAAACTGAAGATGAAATTAAAAAATTCTTATTAACAACTGTTAGAGTATTCCAAAAAGACTTAAAAAGAATAGGTGAAGAGTTCCCGCAATATGCTGATATGGGTTCAACATTAAATATGAATGTATTTATTGGTGGAAGAATGTATACAGTTAATATTGGTGATTCAAGAACTCAATCATTTATCAAAAAGAACATTATAAAAATATCAGAAGATCATAATATGGCTACATTAGCAGAAAAAAATCCTAAGTATGCTCATTTCAAAGGTCAAACTAATATGTTAACTTCATCATTAGGTCCTAACAAGCAAACTACAGCAGATTTATTTGTTACAGATTTAGCATTAAATAAAAAAGGTTATATATTAATGTCTTCTGATGGAGTTCATAATTCAATATCAGAACTATCTTGAATTAAAATATTAAAGTCTCCAACAAAATCACTTGAAGAGAAAGTAGAAAAGACAATTAGAACAGCATACGAGAATGGATCTAATGATAATATGACATTCATTCTAATAAGGTATGAGAGGTAATCATGAAATTAAGATGAGATCAATTAGAAGGTAAGAAAATAAAAGACAAAGGTGATGGTAAAGATAGATACATCATTAAGAACTCTATTGGTAAAGGTGGAGCTGGTAAAGTTTATCTAGCAAACGATAAGTTTGAGAATAGACTTGTTGCAATTAAGACTGCAGACCCAAATGCTACTATGTCAAGTTTTGATAAAAGATTCAAAATGGAAGCATCAATTTTATCAAAACTAAATTCTCCTTACATAATTTCATTCTATGACTACTTTGTTCAAGATGGAATTCAAATGATAGTGATGGAATATGTCGAGGGTGTGTCTCTTGAACAAAAACTAAAGAAAGAAAAGAGAATTTCTAAAGATGAAGCTTTAAAATTCACAAAACAATTATTAGAAGCTTTAGAAGAAGTTCATTCACACAAGGTTTACCATAGAGATATTAAACCTGATAACATTCATATTTCAGTTGAAGGTAATATTAAACTATTAGACTTCGGAATAATACAAGAGAAAATAGATCAAGACTTAACAAGACAAGGTTCTGTTATTGGAACAGTTTCTTATCTTGCTCCTGAGATTATTCTAAATCCAATGAAGAAAGCAAATCCAAGAACTGATATATATTCAGTAGGGATTATGATCTATGAGTTACTTACTGGAGTTAAACCATTCAATGCAGATGCTGGATTAATGGGTGCTGAGAAAAATAATAACTTAGCAAGAAAGATTGCTTATGAAAAAGCAATTCCACCATCAGAAGTTGATGGAAGCATTCCAGAAGAGTTATCACATTTCGTAATGAGATTAATTGATAAAGATCCTGCTGATAGATATCAATCTACAAAAGAAGCTCTTGTTGATATAAACAGAGTTATTGGTGGAGAGAAGATTAATAATCTTCAAGGATACTACAGTGGTGAAGCAAAAGAATACTCAATGAAAAAACAAATCATTGTTTTATCAACAATTGCAACAGTATTCTTATTATTCTTCATATTTGGAATACTTTTATGAATGATTCTTTAATAAAAAGACCAATAGGTCTTTTTTTATTCTTTCTATATGTATAATTACTTTATAGATATAATTATTTGGAGATAAAATGATAGATAGATATTCAACAGACAGAATGACAAAAATATGATCAGAACAAAACAAATTTGACACATACTTAAAAGTAGAGATTGCCTCAACTAGAGCATGAGTTAAAGAAGGTATTGTTTCTGAAGAAGAGTTAAAAGCAATAGAAGAGAAAGCTTATGTTAACTTAGATAGATTGAAAGAGATAGAAGCGGAAACTAAACATGATGTTATTGCTTTTACTAGAGCTATCTCTGAAACATTAGGTGAAGAGAAGAAATGAATTCATTATGGACTTACTTCAACTGATGTTGTTGATACTGCATATTCTGTTCAACTAAAAGAAGCTAATAATTATATAAAAGAAAGTCTTAAAGCTTTTTCTGATACATTAAAAGCTAAAGCTGATAAATATAAAGACACACCAGTAATGGGTAGAACTCATGGAGTTCATGCTGAAGTAACATCATTAGGATTAAAGTTTGCTTTATGATATGATGAAATGCAAAGAAATATTGAAAGATTCAATAAAGCTTCATCAATGATAGAGGCTGGTAAAATATCAGGAGCTGTAGGTAATTTTGCAAATACTCCAGCTCATATTCAAGATATCATTTGTGAAGAACTTGGTATCACATCAACAAATATATCAACACAAACTTTACAAAGAGATAGACACGCAGAATATATTTCTACAATAGCAATAATCGGAACAACATTAGAAAAGATTGCTACAGAAATAAGAAATTCTCAAAGAACTGAAGTTAGAGAAATGATGGAATACTTTGATAAGAATCAAAAAGGTTCTTCAGCAATGCCACATAAGAGAAATCCGATTGCTTCAGAAAATATTTGTGGAATAGCAAGAGTATTAAGAGGATATGTTATCCCAGCAATGGAAAATAATTCATTATGATATGAAAGAGATATATCTCATTCATCAGTAGAGAGAATTATTATCCCTGATGCAACTTCATTAATTGATTATGCTTTAAATAGATTCAATAAAGTTGTAGAAAAATTAATAATAGATGAAGAACAAATGATGAATAATATAAATCTTACACAAGGAGTTATATTTTCGCAAAGAGTATTATCTACATTAATAGAAAAAGGAATGTCTAGAGAAGAATCATATGATTTAGTTCAACCTCTTGCTATAAAAGCTTGAGAAGAGAAGACACCTTTTATAAACTTGTTAACATCTAATGAGAAAATAACAAGTTTAATAAATGAAGAAGAGTTAAAATCATTATTTGATGTTAACTATTTCTTAAAAGAAGTAAATAAAATATACGAAAGAGTTTTTAAATAAAATATGCACAGGTTTTTTATTCTAAATAAACAATCAGAACCAGAAAATAGAATCATTCCAACAAATGATCTATTTCATCAACTTAAAAAGGTTATTAGGATAAGAGATAATGAAAAATTTATCTGTATATATGAAAACCTTGAACTAGAATGTGTATTAGATGGAGAAGAATTTAAAGTTTTAACTTCGAAAACATTTGAAATAAATAAAAACAGAAAATTAACTCTAATACAAGGTATACCAACAAATAAAAAAGTATCGATGATACTACAAAAAGCAACTGAATTAGATGTAGATGAAATAATATTATGACAATCAAAAAGATCTACTTCAAAAATAGAAGACTTCAGTAAAAAAGAAGAAAGATTAAATAAAATAATCATTGAAGCTTGTGAGCAAACAAGGAGAAATGATATTCCTTCATTAAAGTTTATTGAAAGTATTGAAGAAATATCATTTGATGAAACATCAACAATAACTTTATATGAAAATGAGCAAGACTCATCGATAAAAGAATTCATAAACACAAAACAATATAATAATATTCAAATAATAATCGGTCCAGAAGGCGGATTTGAAGAAGCAGAAGTTGAGTATTTAAAAAACAAAGGCTCATATATAGCGACATTCGGAAAAAATATATTAAGAACAGAAACAGCAGCCATTGCTGCACTATCCATAATAGGATATGAGGTAAAATAAAATGTTATCAAATAAAAAATTATCAAAAGAACTACTAAAGAAACATAGACATCAGGAAATTATAGTTACAGGATCAAGATTCTTCACAGCTCTTGAGCTTTTAGGTTTTTGATTACATATCTTAGCTTTTGTTATTGGTATATTTACAATATTTGGTGTTGCAATTAACTACATGAGTGATTTCACACATTATCTAGAGATAATAACAATCTTCATAGTTGGATTAATTATTGTTCAGTTCCTAACTTTCCCATTTATGGAAAGAGTATACTTAAGAGCACTATTAAATGACTTCTGAGGAGAAAATCAAATAGCAACTTCACTTATGTATCCAACAGAAGTTGATATTACAAATAACTTCGGAACTGTAACAAAGAACTTTGAATCTTTCCAAATAGAAACAACTAAGATTCAATGAACAGTTGTTAGATGATTCCCTTTTAAAAAGGTAATGTCAATTCAACAAGTTTCACCAATTACTTCAAAAAGGTGAAAGAGATATCAAGATAAAGATAAAACTCTTAATACCGCCATTATTCCATCATATATTATTATTGATAGAAAGCAAAAGATGATTAAGTTCAATGCTAAAGTAGATATTCTTTATACTAAATATGAATTCCCTGAAAAAAGAGTTGTGTTTGCATTCAACTATAAAAATAAGAAAGCCGTTTGATCAGGTAAGTTCCCTGAATATCCATTATATGGTGAATGAATATGAGATAGAAAACTTGCTGACAAGATTGTTAAAAACAATGAAGGTAAAAAGAACGAACATAAAAAGAACAGTAAGGCTGTTTCAAAGATAGTAAAAAGTAAATAAAGAGGAAACTCTTTATTTTTTTATTATATAATATATATGGGCTTCAAAACCCAGTTGGAAAACCATTGTAAACCGATTCTATCAAGAATTTTAATAGACGCTTTATAATCGTGGACCTGTAACCTACTAAAGGTTACTTTTGTTTTAATTATTAAAACAACAAATACATATAAATAATTAAGGAGATAAAAGAACTATGAAAGTAAGAGCATCTGTAAAGCCAATGTGCAAAGATTGCCAAGTTATAAAAAGGAAAGGGAGAGTTACTGTTATTTGCAAAAATCCAAAACACAAGCAAAGACAGGGATAATAGAAGATTATGGCTAGAGTATTAAATATAGAAATTCCAGATTCAAAAGCTATTAAATTCTCACTTACTTATATTTATGGTATTGGAAGAACTACAGCTTCAGAAATTTGTGCTGAAGCAGGAGTTGAAGAAACTAAAAAAACTAAAGACCTAACTGACGATGAATTAACAAAGATCAGAGAGGCAGCTTCAAAATACACTACAGAAGGTGATTTAAGAAGAGAAGTACAATTTAACATTAAGAGATTAATGGAAATTAAAACTTATAGAGGAATGAGACACAGAAGAGGGTTACCAGTTAGAGGACAATCTACTAAGCAAAATGCTAGAACTAGAAAAGGTCCTAAGAAGACTGTTGCTAACAAGAAGAAATAGGTAAAGGAGAATTATTATGGCTAAACAAATATCAAGAAGAAAAAAAGCTAAAAAGAATATTCCTTCGGCTATTGCTCACATTCACTCAACATTTAACAATACAATAGTTACTGTAACTGATATGAACGGAGATACAATTTGTTGATCATCAGCAGGAGCTATTGGATTCAAAGGTGCTAAAAAATCAACACCTTATGCTGCTCAATTAGTAGCACAATCAGTTGCTAAAGTAGCAAAAGACAATGGAGTTAAAACTTTAACAGTTAGAATCAAAGGATTCGGACCTGGTAAAGATGCAGCTTTAAGACAATTCCAAGCTTCAGAGTTTGAAATTGCAGAAATTAAAAATGTTACACCAATTCCACATAATGGTGTAAGAAAACCTAAAAAATTCAGAAGGTAAGGAGATACTTGTAATATGGAAAGATTTTTAAAACCAGTATTTTCAGAAATTATTTCTGAAGATTTAGCACCAAATCAATCTAAATTCACAATTGAGAAATTAGAAAGAGGATTTGGTAACACAATAGGGACAGCAATGAGAAGAACTATCTTATCATCAATCCCTTCAGTTGCACCATTCGCAATTGAATTAAAAGGAGCTTCACATGAGTTCCAGGGAATTGCAAATGTTTCAGAAGATGTGGCTGAAATTATATTAAACTTAAAAGAATTAGTTATCAAAGCTGATAACGTATTAATTGAACCAGATGTAGTATACACTGCTAAATTAGTTTCAACTGATGGAGTAGTTAAAGCTGGTGACTTCGAAATGCCAACAGGTTTAGAAGTAATAAACAAAGACTTAGTTATTGCTAATACTACAAAAGATAAAGCAATTGACTTAAAACTATACATGAGATTATCTAAAGGATTCAGAACATTTGAAGAAAATAGAGGAATCATCTCAGATGAATTAGGAGCTAACAAGCAAATCATTCCTATGGATTCAAACTTCTCACCAGTTGTAACAGTTAACTTTACAATTGAAGAAGTAAACCCAGGGGAATCATATGTTTACGAAAGAGTAGTTCTTGATGTTATCACTAAAGGTAACATGGAAGCAGCTAAAGTAGTAGCTATGGCTGGAGCAATCTTAAGAAACCATTACATGGCTTTTGAAGACTTGCAAACAATTGACTTAACAAAAGTTGATGATATGTTCCAAGAAGAGCAAGTTGTTGAAGAAGATGATACACAACTAGCAATGACTATTGAAGAACTTAACTTATCAGTAAGATCTCAAAATGGTTTAGAAAAAGCAGGGATTGAAACTGTTGGTGAATTAATCAATAGACCATTCTCTGGATTAAAACAAATAGATAACTTAGGAGATAAGTCAGTTTCAGAAATAGTTGAAGCTATCCAAAACCTAGGATTATCATTTAAAACAGAATAGGCGAGGTAATTATGGCTAAAAGATCAAGACAACAAAGACAATCTAACGTACATAACTCTGCAAGAAGAGTTAGAACAGAAAGAAACCAACTTACTGACCTAGTTATTCATGGACAATTAGTAACTACTCATGCAAAAGCTAAAGAGTTACAAAAGAAAATGGATAAACTAATTACTTGAGCTAAAAAAGATACTGTTCAAGCAAGAAGAGAAGTTGCCAAAGTTCTAAGACACGTTAACATTACTGAAAAACAAGACGCAGTTCAAAAATTATTTGCTGATATTGCACCAAAGTACAAAGAAAGAAATGGTGGATACACAAGAGTATTAAAATATGGGCACAGAAAAGGTGATGCTTCACCAATTTCAATAATTGCATTTGTTTAATAAACAAAAACACCCTAAAAGGGGTGTTTTTTTAGTTAAATTTAGGAAAAATACTCAATTTATACTATTTTTCCATAAAATCCCCCATATTCATAGCCTTTCCCAAAAAAAAAAAAAAAAAAAAAAATGAATATCGAAAAAAAGTATTATAATTTATATGAGTGAAATTTTAGGCCTAAACGGTCTATTTATTCTACGTATCGTATATAAATATATGAATTAAATAAGGATCTTAAAATTATGAAGAATAACAAGAGAAGAATAATCAGAAAAACCTTAAACTTGACCCTACCAATAGTAGCGGTAGTTTTATTCTTCCCTTCTGTTATTAATTTAACTAAAACAAAAGGTCAAATTGCTTATAATCAAATCCAAGAATCTAAATTAGAAGATGAAAAAGCAAATGGATCAACTAGAATACAAGCAACTAATTATCCAATGTATGGTAAAACTGACGGGGGAAATGCTAACTGAGTTAGGATAAACAGTTTTAGAGAAGGGAATATTAATAAAGGTAGAGCCGATTATGGTTATTGAAAGAGACCTGCTTATTCTGCTTCTTTAAGTAGAGACCCTGCATGGTATGATTTCTATAGATATGATGATGCGAAAGGAAAAGAAGTTTCTTTCAAAGATGAACACAATGTTGAACTTAGAGGTCTTTACTTCAACAAAGATAGTAATTACTGAAATCATTCAAACAATATTGATGAAATAGCCAATCAAGTATTAAGTGAGCATTCTGCAAAAGAAAATGCCTATTCTATTCATCCATCAACAAGTTGAGTAGATACAAGAGGTCAAAATTCTAATTACTTTTTCTATGCCAATTTAGGAGTTGGTGTAGCTGAAGAAGAATGAGTAGATCCAAAAGTTCAAGCTTCTTCTGAACATAATAAGAAACATGGAATTAGTTGATTAACAAACTATTTTAAATTGAAGTATTCAACAGAGTATAAAGTAGCATATGATGATTTAGATGGGTTTAATTCTAAAAACAATTTCACATTTGAAACTCCTACTCTATTAGATCTTCAATTAGGAACTCCAGTAATTCAACCTGGCGTTAATGATGTTTACATTGAAATTCCTTATACAACTGGAGTTGAAGGTTTAAAAGGTGACGGTTCAAATTATAATAAACAAGATTCTTATGTAATACCAGTAGAATATTGAGATATTTTATTCGATGCTTCTGGTACATCTTTTAATATGTCAAATATGGAAGCCAACCAAGATGTGGATAACCAGAAATTTATTGTGACAGTTAAAAACCTTGAGCAAGCAACTGATTATAATGATTGAAAATTATCAGGAATGAGTTATTGAAATGGTTCAAAGAAAGTTTCATTACCAGATCTTGAATTCGGTCCATTACATACTAATGGTATGGCTGATGAAGCTACTCTTAAATCATGAGATTCATCAACTACAAAACATACAGCTGATATAAATTATGTACTAGATCTTGAGAATGTAGCTAATTCTACTTATCAAGATGATCCTTTCGCATGAAAAGTAGAAATTGATGATGGACATGGTAATGTTCTTGCATCTGAAAAATCAGATGGTACAACTTCATTAGAAACAGGAACACTTACAGTAAATGAAGTTGAATCAACTCCATTACAAGCCGGAAGAACATATAATTGAAAATTAAAAGTATATGGTGATAGGTATAACCCTAGCAACTTTACTTCTACAGATATTGAAGTAACTACAAAACCATTAGATAACGCAGAAGCACCAGATTTCTCAACTTTAAAAACAGATTGAAGAAACATTGGTAAGCACTCTGCTACTTTAGACTATTCATTCGACATGAATACTTATGACATTAACCCTGCATTAGCAGATAATGAAAATAGTACTGTTGATTCAGTTTATTTAACTAGCAATAATATCTCCTATACAGTTAATTCTTCTGTAAGTACACCAAATATGGTTGATAATGGAGATGGGACTAAAACATATTCAGGAACTATAGATTTAACAGATTTAGATCCAAATATAACATATGATTTAGCATTGAGTGTAGATTGAAAATCAAATAGTTGACCTGATTTTAAAACATCTTCAAATGAAGTGCCTTCATTTGATACCGAAAATTGAGATGCTCCTGAAGCACCTGAAATTTCATTAAATGAAAAAACAGATTCTGTTAACCCAGAAGGTTTTATTGTTCAAGGAAACTTTGATGGAACAAGTTATGATCCAGTAAATCAATTACCAACAAACATCGATTCAATTAACTTAATGTATTCACTAAAAGGTGATGAAAGTAATCCTATTGAAACACTAACAAAAACATTCTCTTCAGATACTAATTCATGAAATGGAGAATATGAAATCAAAAATCTACAACCTAGCACTGAATATTCTGTTTGAACAGAAGTAACATATTCAGCTAAAGGTTCATCAGATTTCGATGGATTAAAAGAAAAATCTTCAGTTATTAATATCACTACTGATGCATATGAAAAAGTACAAATTAGTGATTTCCAATGAACAGCTAATACATCAAAACCTTCACAAGGTCAATTTGATATTAAAGTAACATCTGGACATGTTGGAGATAACTGATATAACCCAGTTGTTGATGAAAACTCAATTATTGTTAAAGATAGCGAAGGTAAGAGATTGAATGCTACTTATGTAAGTAATTCAAAAACAGAAGGTACATATACATATAAATTAAAAGAGTTGCAAGGTGGAAAAACATATAATGATGTAACTGTAAGTCTTAACTCAAATGAGATTAAAACATCATTTACTACAGCAGATTTATTAGCACCTAAAGCGCCTATAATTACTGAACCAACTGTTTCAGGAATAACACAAACATCAGCAGATGTTAAATATTCATTCACTGCACAAAGTGGTAGTTCATTAGATTACTTGCCAACTAAAGTTGAAAAAGTAGAACTAATAGATTCTAAAACTTCAAATGTATTATCAACAGCGTCTGATACTTCAGAAAGTGGAACTTTCAAATTATCAGGATTAGAAATTGAAAAAGAATACACTGTTAAAGTAAGAGTTACATATTCAGGTGGATTAACTGAAGAAAGTACTGAATTAACATTCAATACTAGCGACTTCAAACCAGCTCAAGCTCCTACTATAAATATATTAGAAGAAAATGAAGCTGGTACTACTCAAACAGAGATTCAAGCTCACTATAAAATTACTGTACCTAACAAATCTGGATACAACCCAACAAAAATTACTTCAATCACTGCTAAAATTGATGGAGCAAATGAACAAATTCTAGATCCTACAACTCTTGAAGGAGATGTTACATTCACAGGTCTAGAAGGTGGAACTACACATGATATTTCATTAATAGTAGTATGAGATGATTCAGTAGATCCAATCTCAGGAGTTACTCCAGTAGAAAGAACTGAAAGTATTTCAACTAAAGCTAAAGATGATGCAAAAGAACCATCAATACAAATACTTAAAGTATCTAACATTCAGCAAAATACAGCAGATATCGATTACGTAGTTAGCATACCTCAAGGAAGTCCCACAGTTGATCCAACTGTTGTTACAAGAATTGACGTGTTAATTAATGATGTTGTTCAATCTACAGTAAATAATCCTTCACCAGTAAAAGGTGAGTATAAAGGTAAATTTGAAGCAACAGGTTTAGCTGCAGAAACTGATCAAACAGTGAAAATTAATGTTTACTACTTAGACGAATCTGGAATAGAAGTACCTACACCTATTTCTAAAACTAAAGATTTCACAACTTTAAATAAAGATGAATCTAAAGAACCTGCTGTATCAATTAAGAATACTTCAGTAAGTTCTTCATGAGCTGAATTCTCAGCAGAAGTTACATTACCAGCACATGATGATAATGTTTATGATATTAATATTGTAAGTTATTCAATCATTAAATCAGGAATTGAATATTCTTCAGGAGATTTAACATCAATTAACTTTGAAATGGGTAAAAAGACATCATTCACATTCCAAATTGATGGGTTAGCAGAAGTTAAGACATATAGCGACTTCTCATTAAAACTTAATTATGAAGATGAGAAAGGTAATGTTCAAACACCAATTACAAGTGATGTTCCAAAATTCACTACAAAATCAATTGATGATGTAGTTGTAACAAAATCAGTATTAGAAGAGGATGAGTTATCTATTGGTTTAGATAAACAAACTACTTCAATAGATGAAGTAAGAATCTTAGGAACAAATTCTAATGGAGAACAAACTTCACTAGATTATGAAATTACTTCAGTAATTGAACATTCTAGATGAACAGAATATACTGTTGATCTAAACTTAGATAATGAGTATCAATCATTATCATTAGAAGTTAATGGAGAAGTCCAAAAACTAAATCTAATTGACGAAAGCGGAAACGTTATAAATTCAATTGGTTCAAATAACAATTCGATTGCAAAAACAACAGCTATTGTAACACTAGTTATAGTACTTGCAGTTACAGCAACAGGAACGATTGTATATTTAACAAAAAAGAAATAAGGAATTAATTAAATGAAACTAAAAAGAGCATATAAAAAACCTATAATGATAACAGCAATTTCAATAATTGCTATTTTAGGTTTGAATAGTGTGCAACAAGTCAACAACGGAATACAAAACACTGTTCTTGACAGAAACTTAGTTAATTCACAAGCGGCTTCATCAACTCCTAAAGACTTACATGGTCAAGAAATCAAAGATATAGCTATGAATGACAAAGAAACATTTGTTATATTTACAGATATCGATGGAACTCAAGCGGTAATGCATTGAGGAGTAAATGAAGGATATGAAAGATCTCAAAAATTAGCTATCCCTGTAGAAGAAGGGGATACAATAACTAATGTATATGCTGACTTTGGCGTTGCATTTGCTGTTGTGTTAAAAGCTGATGGAACAAATTCAGTTTATGGATATGGAGATAACTCTCATAAACAAATTACACAAGGAACTGAAACTAATATCACAACTCCTACTCTAGTTAAAGAAGGAATTCAATTAAGTGATATTACAATTGACAGATACACTTCTTCAATATATTATGAAGAAGGTTCTGACCTTAAAGTATTATCACAAGGTGATAATAGATATTCAGGACTTGGAATTGCTGATAAAAAAGCAACAATAAATGAAACAACAGTAGCAGGAACAACATTAGTTAGCGCTGATGCTGGTTCTGCTCATACAGCAGTAGTACTTGATGGTGCTGCTGATGGAGTTTATACATGAGGATTAAACTCTAACGGACAAATTGGTAATGGTGTATTAACTCATCCAGAAGATGGTGGTATTTTACCAGTTAAAGTAGATGGATTAGATGACGCAGTAGAAGTTTATGCTGGTGGAAATAATACATTTGCAATTACACCAAATGGAAATACAGAAAAAATTTGAGGTTGAGGTTCAGGTACAAACTATGAACTAGGTACTCAAACTGTTAAGTCTGAAACAACACCTCTTGAATTAACTAAATTAGAAACAGTTATTGAAAATGGTAAAGCAGGTTCAAGTTGAGATGTTGTTAATATGTACTCTGGACAAGACTGAAGTGTAATGTTCATCGAAAGAGATGGAATTGTTGAGAGATATGTATGAGGAAACCAAAAAGATGGTAAGCTAGGTAATGGTGTTACAGATGATGTAAGTACAGATTTCACTATGAGTGAAGAGTTAACACCTAATGGAGACTTAATCAATAAAGATCAATTCATTGCCTTTGATGGTAATAGTGATACTATCTTAAAATCATTAAGAGTAGATGACTTCTCAATCCTTGAAGGATTCGGAGCAAATACAAATGGAGCATTAAGCCCTAGAGGTGGAGCAACACCTGTTCCAAAAGCAACAAAGATTTATTCACAAGATCAATTATTAGTTACAGAAGTTAATAATGTTAAAGCATTAGATGATAATTCATTTACATTTGATGTAGTTATGGATACAAATGTTGTTGATGCTGCATCTATGAACTTTGTTCTTAAAACTTCAAAAGATTCTAAACTAATGACTGATACTAAAGTAACAGGAATTGATAGACAAGGAGATAAAACAGTTTTATCATTCTATCAAAAAACAAACTTCGTTAACAATGGTGGAAACACTGTTGGATTCAAAGTATCTGTTGATGGAGGAAAGACATTCTTAAAAGAATTCAATGTTAAATATCAACTTTCTCCTTCTGAAGCAGCTACAGTAGTTGCTAGTGATGCAACAAATGTTAGTTATAACTCAGCTGATATTAATTTTGAAATTTCTACAAGTAATTCATCACACAATGCAAACTCTACAGTAACAAAATGAGAAATATTAGATGAAAAAGATAATGTAGTTTCATTTAAAGATATGAATTCAACTGAAGGAAAAATCTCTGTTACTCAATCAGTTGATAACTTAACTGCAGGAACAGAATTCGCAGGTTGAAAAGTAAAAGTTTACTCTACATATGGAGATTCAGCTAGTCCACAACAAGCAATTGAGACGGCAAACATACCAACATTCAAAACATTAGACAAGAAGAATGTTCCGGCATTAACTGCAAATGACTTTGCAGCAGAATCATGAACTACTAACAAAACAGAAGCTTCATTAAAATATACAATTAAAGATTCAGCAGCAACAAAAGATACATTTGGATTAGATATTACAAATGTTAAACTTCTTGGTAATTGAACAAACAATGGATTGTCAGGTGGAGCAGTAAACATTGATTCACAAGCGCCAGTTTTAAACTCAGCCAACGGATTATGAGAAGGTCAAATTAATTTAACTAACCTTTCTCCTGAAACAACATACAATAATCTTAAAGTAGAAGTATCTTACCAAAATAAAGATGCAGATTCGTCATTATTAAATCCTAGAAAGATAGAATATTCATTATCAGATTTAATTACTGAAGATTATAATGCTCCTTCAGAGCCTAAACTTACAATTACTGAAAAAGATTCTAACATTACATCATATTCATTTGATATTGATGTAACTGTTCCTACAGCAGATCCTGCTGTTTCAAGACAAACTAAGATTAAATCAGTTGATTACAGAACTAAGAGTGAAGGAGATTCATTTACAGCCTGAGAAAGTGCCGGAGATGTAACAGATCCTACAAAAGGATTTGCTTCAACAATCGAAATCAACAATGCTGTTGCAGAAACAGTTAATACTGTTGAAGTTAAAGTAACATATACTGATGTTGATAACATAGCAAAACCAACGCCAGTAACAGAATCTATCGAGATTACAACAAAACCTAAAAACGATAATGTTGTTGGTCCTAATGTAACAGTTATGGAATCAGAAGAGACAGATACAATTAATGTATTTAATCTAAAATTAGTTATTTCTGGATTAGAAGCTGACGAAGAGACAAAAGGAATTAATGTTGATAAAGCATATATCGATGTCTTTGAAGGTTCAGGTATAGATCATACTGGTACACCAGTTCAATCAGTTGAACTTACAGAAAATAAGGAAAATGAAGATTGAGAAAGTAATGTAACACTATCTCCATCAACAACATATACTCTATGAGGTAGAGTAGAATGATCTTCAGGAAGTAATGTTGGTCAAACTTCTTGATCAGATTCTTCAAAAGAACTATCTAACGAAAGTAAAGATCCTTCAATAGAGCCAACAATTAATGTTGATCCATCTAAGGAACTATATTTAGGTTCAGATGGTCAATGACACTATAATGGATTCAATGTTGATATTCAAAATGATCCTCAACATCACTTAACAACAGTAACAAGTATAGAAGTTACACTAGATAGCAAGGCAATTTACACTGAAAAATTTGATAAACAACAAACATCATTCGATGTTAATGCAATGTTCAGTAAAGATGCAACGGACTTTAATACAGAGTTACATAATCTTGCAATTGAAGTTAATTGAGTTTATAGAGAAGAAGGAAGTAGTAATACAAACAAGACTACTATCGGAAAAGCTGAAGATGTTAAACTAATCAAGTTAGAAGAATCTTCACAAGATCCAGAATTCAGAGTTGAATACTCATCTGTTCAATCAGTTTCTTCAACTCAAGCATTAGTTTCATACAAAATTTCTAAGAAATACAAAAATGCTAATGACCTAGTAATTGATAACTCAAACACTCAAATACTTATAGCAGGTAAAGAAGATAATACTCCATTTGCACCAGTAACAGTAGTTGATGGTTCAACAGGAATAGATCCATTCGAAGGTTCATTTATTATTGATAACCTAAAACCAGGAACAAATTATGAATTTGCCTTTATAGTTAAATATAAAGAGAAATATCCAAATTGAGCTCCTAACAATAATTATTTATCAGATGATAAATATGAATTAGGTGTTAAAGAGCAAGGTAACAACTTACCAAACATTGTTTTAGTTGAAACACTAAAAGAAGATGAAATTGGACTAACACAACCTAAAGTAGTATTTGATAGTTATGAAGATAACACTCTTAACACTAAGATATCATTATTCAATGCTCCTAATGTAGAAGCTTTATCTAAAGCTAAATTAAGAGTTAAAGAAGAAACTGGAGTTAAGGGATACGAAGGTAAGATAGTTGAAAAAGATATTTCATTCACAAAAGTTGGTTCTAACAACTCAAGAAACTCTTCTGCTTCAGATATGAAGCAAGATGAATACATAATGTCTATCAAAGATATTAAAAAAGATACACTTTACTCACAATGAGAGTTAGCATTAGATGGTGAGAACTATTATACAATTAACTTAACTGATGAAGCAGGTAACATAGTTTACACTCCATCGGCTTTAAGTAATGTTAGAGAAATTAGTGGTATTTGAAGAATACTAGCATTGATTGGATTAGCACTTTCAATTGTATTCGGACTTACAACTGCATTATTCTCATGATTATTTGTGAGAGCTAAAAGAGGAGGAGATGAATAATGAAATTAAATAAAACAACAATTATCTCTTCTGTGTTCTTAGCACTAGCATTATCAATGCCAGCTGCTTCAATACAATCAACAGTTCAAACATTTAGTGATGAAAACATCATCCCAACTAGACACTCTGTTGATAAGATTAAATCTATTGAATTAGGTTCAGATTCATCTACAATAGTATTTGATTCACAAGATACTCTTCATGAAGATGAAGTATTAACAGCAGGTTACGATCAAGCTGTATGAACAAGTTATGATGGGTTACAAACTCAAGATACATCAGGAATGTTAGGTAGAGGTGAACCAGTTAAAAACAATTCATATGCTCAAAATATCGACTTCTATAATGACCAAAGAGGAGAAGGTAGTGATAGAACAGTTAACAGAATGGTTGTAGAACAAATAGATGCTGGAGAAATATTCTCTGGAGCTATTGTTAGAGAATGAGATGAAGAATACCCAGATGGAATCCTTAGAGGATACATGTGAGGTGGAGATATCAATAACGCAACTATTCCTGAATTAGAACCAAAATCTAGTTCAGCCAAAGGTGTTGATGATAATCAAGTCACTAAATCATATACAACTCCTGTCACAATCGATTTAGATGGTGACGGAAATGATGGTATGGAAGTTGAAGGTGAAATATCAGTTGGTTATGACCACGCCGTAGCTAAAGCCTATGATCCAAACGGAAACCTAAATGGTGGAACACCATTACCAGGACAATTATTCACTTGAGGAAATAATGACTTCAGACAAACTGGAGCTGATTATGTAACAGGTGATTTAGCTGCTCCTTCACTTATTCCAGATTCATACTTTGGTGATTTAACACCAGAGAGTGGTTCTGATGAAATAATGTTCAAAGATGTAGAGTATGGACTAAGAGATTCATTCGCTATTGTTCACAATAGTAATGATGATAAAGACCATTTATTTGCATGAGGTAATAACGACAAAGGACAACTAGGATTATCAAGTGATAATATAGTTGCTAAACCAAAAGAAGTTGTATTACCAGGATTTGAAGGTGAAATGATCAAAGTTGTTGCAGCAAAACAAACAACATACTTACTAACAAAAGATAAAGATGGTGTGTATGATGTTTGAGGTTGAGGAACAAATGATAAACAATCTTTAGGAACTAAAAAGAATGGTTCTGTAGTAAGTGCAAATGAAAGAATTACACCTACTAAACTAGATGTAGTTGGAAACAACTCAAAAGATATTGGAGAAGACTACAAAATTACAGGTCTTTACTCTAACATGCTATCTTCAACAGTATTTGTTACTATGGAAGATAGTAATGGAATGAATCATGCTATGTCATGAGGAGATAACTCTAATGGACAAATGGGGCAATGAGGATTCGGAGTCCAAACTTCAGCAACACCTAAAGAACTAGACGTTAATAACGATGGTGTATTAGGTACTGAGAGTAAAATTAAAGAAATTTCAGTAGGTTCTGATGCCGTTGCAGCAATTTACGAAAGTAAAGATGGAACACAACAACAAGTTTACATGTGAGGAAACAACACAACTGGAATATTCGGTTGAGGTGATAAAAACTTAAATGATAAGTTAACTCCTTCATTAGTATGAACATACCAAGAAAGCAAGAATAACTCTAGCGGATTAGCATTTATACAAATACTTTCAATAGTATTCATGGTACTGGCACTAATATTAATATTAGCAACAGTCCTAATGTATAAATTATGAATGAAAGCTAGATATGAATAAAGAATAGATTAATCTATTCTTTTTTTTATACTCCTTCAAGATTGAAGTTT
Source organism: uncultured Mycoplasma sp. (assembly GCA_964445515.1). Taxonomy (GTDB): domain Bacteria; phylum Bacillota_I; class Bacilli_A; order Mycoplasmatales; family Hepatoplasmataceae; genus Tyloplasma. The sequence goes on from CAYUKZ010000002.1 coordinate 40,047, forward strand.
AGTATAATTAGTATATGGAGTTTAAGTTTGAACAACAAACAGAAAAGAGATTAGATCAATATTTATCATTAATGATAGAAGATGTATCAAGAGAAAGATTGAAATCTCAAATCAAAGAAGGTTTTGTAACAGTTAATGGAAATGTAGTTACAAAACCAAACACTAAACTAAACTTTGGTGATACTGTTGTTGTAAACTTCAAACCTGAACAAACAAACGATAAATTAATACCTTGAAAAGAAGGTATCATGCCTGAGGTGGTTTTTGAAAATGAAAGTTTCTTGATTATCAATAAGCCTTCAGGCTTGGTAGTGCATCCTGGTACAGGAAATTGAGATAATACATTAGTTAATATCTTGATAGCACAAGGATATGATTTATCAATGAAAGACACAATGAGACCTGGAATAGTTCATAGAATAGATAAGAACACATCAGGTCTGTTAATCATTGCTAAAACAGACAAATTCCATAATTATATTTCTGAACAATTTGCAGCAGGACAAGTAACAAAGATTTATGAGTTAATTACTGATGGGAAATACAAAAATTCAAAAGGATTGATAGATGTTCCAATCGGTAGAGATCAAAATAACAGAAAATTGATGAAAGCTACTTTAGAAAACTCTAAACCAGCTAAATCAATGTTCAAAGTATTAGAATCTTTCAAAGATAATGAATACGTAGAGTATAAAATCTTGACAGGAAGAACTCATCAAATTAGAGTGCATTCAAAATTTATTGGTGCTCCTGTGTTAAATGACCCAGAATATGGAAGAAGAATTTTTGATCCTGAATTCGGGCAGTTTTTACATGCTAAAAAATTGTCTTTCAAGGATATGGAAGGTAATGAGCATATATTTGAAGCTGAATTACCTATAGAAATACAAGAAAAGCTAAATGAACTTAGAGCTTTAAAATAGTATAATTATTATATATAAACATTATGGCAAAAATTAATATAATGGCCCTAGGTGGCCTTGATGAGAAGCAGAGAAGATTATACATATTAGAAATAGATTCTAAAATGTATGTAATTGATTCTGGGGTTTATGAACCACTAAATAACGATTTCGGGATTCAACATTTAATCCCAAATATGGAATATTTAGCTTCTAATAGAGATAAATTGAAAGCAATATTTTTATCATCAGCAAATAGAATGAACATTGGATCATTAGAACAAATCATTAACATTAAAAATGATATTGAAATCTATGGTTCAAATTCAACTATCGATTCTTTAGGAGTTTTCTTCAAAGAAAAAGCTAATGATTGAAATACTGTTAAAATAAACAAAGGAGAAACTAAAAATATATCAGGTGTTGATGTTAAGGCATTAGGTCTTCCTTCATTAATACCAGGAACATTAGGTTTTCAGTTTAAAACTGAAGACGGTAATGTATTATACTTAACTGATTACATATTTGACTATGTAAATGAGTTAAACATTTCACCAATTGAAGAATTAGGTGAACTATCAAAAGAGAAGAACTTATTATTACTATCAGATTCTTCTCTATCAACAGAGAAATCAGCTCTTTCATCTAAATATAGAATTTCAGATCTAGTATCTAAATACTTAAACAAACCAAATAGATTTGTAATATCAATTTATGAAGATGAAATATTAAATGTTATTGAATTAATCAAATTAGCTAAGAAGTTAAAGAGAAAGATTTTTGTAAAATCAAAAACTTTATTTAATCTATTAGAAATATTTAAGGCTAATGGAGAAATAGAAGATTTCCCAATAAGAAAATATTCAGATTATAAAGAAGCAGATAAAGAAAAAGCAATTGTTATCTTATCTGGAACAAGAACAAAACTTTACAAAACAATTGAGTTAATAATTGAAGCTCATAACAAGGAAGACTTTGCATTTGAAGAAGATGATATCGTTTACTTCTCTGCACTTCCTCAAGCTGGTAACGAACATGTGTTTGCAGATGTTACAAATAAGATATCAAGAGTGGAATTAAACTTCCATAAGCCAGATAAAGAGGTTAAGAAACTATTTGGTACAACTGAGTTTGATATCAGAAACATTACAAACATTATTAAACCAGAATACTTCATGCCAATCTCAGCTTACTTTACACAAATGAGTGCAGCAAAAGATATTGCTGTTAATTGTGGAGTAAATGAGAAGAATATATTCGTTGGAGACAATGGTGATATATTCACAATTGACAAAGGAAGTAATCAAGGATTAACTTTCAAGATTAAAGAAGTTGAATCAAAAGTTGTTGAACAATCAGGAGATGGCTCAGTAGATAACGACTTAATCACAGAAAGAAAAGAAATCGGTAAAGATGGAGTAGCAACAATTTCATTCATCTTTAACAAAGAAAAACTTGCTATAGCATCTGATATTGATATTCAAATGAAAGGTGTTGTTATTTCTAAAGGATTAGAAGATACTATGAATGAAATAAAAGATCTAATCATAGAAATATCAGATGTTCAATCAGAACAAAAACAATCAGTGGTTAGAGCAATTCCACAATTAAGAAAAGAAATAAGTAAATTATTTAGAAAATCAATTAATAAAGTTCCAACACTATTATTTAATATAGTCGAGGTATAAGGAATAGTAAATGTTAGAAAAGAGAACCTTTAAACAGAAAATTATGAATAAAAACAATAAAGCACTAGGACTTTCATTAGTTTTAGTGTCAATGTTAATATTATTCTTTATGGTTCTCTTACCATTCCTTGGGAGTCCAATACTCTTAATCCTACAAATAACCCTAATACCCATTATTGGATATTTAGGAACAGTTGTATTATGGATATTTGTATTAGGATTTGCATTATGGTATTACCTAGGAGTTAATAGTAACTGGTTCTCGAAGAAGAGAACAATAATGTTATTGTTAATAATATATTTAATACCTGAGATGATTGCATTAGCAATCATAAGTATAAACTTAGGATATTCATTTAATGAAATAATGCCATTCAATGAATTCTATAAGGCAGTAGCACTTCAGCCATACATAGACATATTTGCAAATGGTATAGAATGAGGTAAAAGAATCCAAATAGACACATTATTAGTTAATATGGGGTTAATACTACCAATATTCATGTGACTACTTGGAGGGTGATGATACTTAGCATTGCTATTAGTAATATCATTCATTCTATTATTATATGCAATGTATGTCACAATAGTTAATGACTACTCAATATTATTATCAAGATTAGCATTTTGATCAAATGATAAACAATCATTGGCCACAGGAGCCAAAGCGGTAGGTTTAGATTTAAATTTACCAACAGAAGAATTTGAATTAAACTTCAACGAAACTCAAATAACAAAAGAACAAATTGAACTTATTGAAAAAGTGAGGAAAAATATGGACACAAAAGATTATAAAGAACTATCAAACAAAATAGCAGATGAAAAACAAAAGTTAATAGAACTAAGAAAGAAAATTATTTCTAAGATTAGAGACAATAAAGAGAAAAACTATGAGTCAACTACTTCAGAAAGTCACAAACAAGAAATTATGGCTTCTCTAGGTTACTCTACTTACTCTTCATTGAAAGCTTCTATTGATAGAAACCAAGAAACTGCACAATCAAAAGAACCTTTCAGATATACAAAACCTGAAACTTATGTTGAAGAAGAAAAACAAGAAGAAAATGTTGAGTTAATTAACGAAGGATTCAAAACAACAGAAGAATCTTATAAAGTTGAAGAGCAATCTCTAGCAGATGCCTTCATTGAAGAGATGTTAGAAGGTTTTGATCCAACCCAAGAACTTCCTTTACTTCAAGATTATGAAGAAATATTTGATAACGAAAGAGAATTGGTTGAAGAAATTACTAAAACACTAGAAACTATTCTTGAACTAGAAGAAGAAAAACAATCACTTGAAACAGGTGAGATCGTAATTGAAAATCTTGATCAAGAAGTTACAGTTGAAGAGTATTTATCTATTCCAGATGCTATCTCTAAAACACAAGAAGGTCAATTAGAAATTGAAGAACCTTCAGTAATCAAAGAACAACAAGAAGATGAAACAATCAATACTGAATTTTCATCAGCAGAAGTTGAATCAGATGATGAAGAAGCATTACAAATCTTAAATGAGACTCCTGAAGTTTCAAATGAAACAGATGTAGTTACATATGAAGCTCTTGAAGAAGAATCAGAAGAGTTAGAAATAGAAGAAGAACAAGAAGGTCGTTCAGAAAACTGATGTAAACCATATGTTCTTCCATCAACAAGTATATTAACAAATACTTCTGCTTCATTTGATAACTCAATTCTAGTTGAAGAAGCAACAAACAAAGCTAAACAGTTAAATATTACTTTCGATTCATTCGGAGTAAAAGCAAATGTAAATTCATTTGAGATTGGTCCTACAGTAACTACATTCAAAGTTTCATTAGAACCAGGAATTAAGACTACTAAAGTTACAAACTTAGAAGACAACTTAAAACTTACATTAGGTGCAGAGTACATAAGAATTATTGCTCCAATCCCAGGAACATCATTTATCGGAATTGAAGTTCCTAACTCAACAAAGAGACCTGTTTTATTTAAAACAGTTTATGATGAAACACCTTCTACTAATGAAGGAATAATTATTTCAATAGGACAAGATGTTGCAGGTAAATCATTATCATTTGATTTAACTAAAGCACCTCACTTATTAGTTGCTGGTTCAACTGGTTCAGGTAAATCTGTTGCTATCAACACAATCCTTTCATCAATCTTATTAAGATACAAACCAACAGATGTTCAACTTGTATTAGTTGATCCTAAGATGGTTGAGTTCGCTCCATTCCATGGTGTTCCACATTTATTAGCTGAAGTAATAACTGATGCTGCTAATGCTAACAATGCTTTAAAAGCAATGGTAGAAGAAATGGAAGAAAGATATAGAAAGATGGCTTCAATGGGAGCTAAGAAAATTGAAGAGCTTAATGCTAAGTTAATTGAGAATGGTGAAAACAAATTACCTTACATAGTTGTGGTTATTGATGAGCTAGCTGACCTAATGATGGTTGCTGCTAAAGAAGTTGAAGAGTCAATTATGAGAATTACTCAAAAAGCTAGAGCAGCTGGTATCCATATGATACTTGCAACTCAAAGACCATCTACTGAAATTATTACAGGTACAATTAAATCAAACATTCCTTCAAGAATGGCCTTCACTGTAGCTTCATCAATTGATTCAAGAACAATACTTGGACAAGTTGGAGCAGAAAAATTAATCGGAATGGGAGACATGTTAGTTTCATTATATGGACAACTTCCATTCAGAGGACAAGGGGCATATATTTCAAATGAAGAAGTTGAAGATATTGCCTCATTCACAAAATCACAATGTGACGCAAGTTATGTAATTGATGTTAATTCATTAATTGACATGAATTCAGGATTAGCAGGTTCATTAGTTTCAACAAATGATCCTCTATACATTGCTGCTAGAGATACAGTAGTGCATTATCAAAAAGCATCTACTTCAATGTTGCAAAGACACTTGAATATTGGTTACAATAAAGCAGCTAATATTATTGAAACATTAGAAGATGAAGGTGTAATAGGTCCTGCTAAAGGTTCTAAACCTAGAGAGGTATTGAAAGCATCATAATTATGAGTAAAAGAGTAGATTTAAAACAATTGAACTCTCTTGTTGCTGATAAAAACAAACTATTAGTTATGTTTTCAGCAGAATGATGTGGGCAATGCAAAATGAATGATATAGTCATTCAAGAAATAAAAGATAATTATCCAGATATTGATTTTATTGAAGTTGATGTTGATGACAATATGCTCTGAGATAACGATGTATTAAACATAAAATCAGTTCCTACATTTATAGGGTTCAGTAATAGACAAACTTTATTCACTGAACAAGGATATCAATCAAAAGAAGACTTAATAAAACTTATTAAGCAAATAGAATAATTAGATCTATTAAGATCTATTATTGAAATGAGATTTTTATGAACAATAAAATATGAGAATTAAACATTCCTGAAGAAGAAAAGATATTACTTTCTAAAATAGATAAGAAAGTAAACTTTCTTTCTGGTAAATCAGAAGATTTCTTCAAAGCTATAATCCAATTAGACGGAACAAAGCTAGAATCTGCATATTCTGTGAATGAAGATCTTATTTCAATTCTTAAAACTAACAGTTCTTTAACAGAGCAATTAAAGAAAGACTCTTTTACTATTAGAGAAACACACCAAACAGACTTTACAAGAGAAGTTCAACTTGATTTATCAGAAGAAGTAATGAAATCTTCAATAATTAAATCAACTATTGAACATAAAGATGAATTGATCTCTAGTGACGAAAAATTATTTGCTCTTTCAAAGAGAAAAAACTATATCAAAAACAAAAATACAAAAAGAAAAGCTGAAATGGACAGTGCCATTGAAATGTTGGAACAAAGAATTGAAAATGAACAGCTTTTAAATATCGAGCCAATGAGAGAAGATATTGAATTAATTAAAAAGTACATTAACCCTAAAGAGATTAATAGGACAAGGTACTTATATCTATTCATATTTGTGCCAATGATTTTGGTAGCGATATCATTTGGAGGTGCATTATTATGAATGATCTAAGAATAGCAATTGATGGTGGAGCAGCAACAGGTAAATCTACTATAGCTAAGTTATTGGCTAAGAGAGCTGGTCTAAAATATATCAATACAGGACAACTATATAGATTAGTTGCTTTATATGCTTTCAGAAATAACATTTCTGAAACAGAAGTGGAAAGATTATTAAGTGAAATGTCAGGATTGACAATTTACTATAATGAAGAAAGTAATATTGAAGCAAAAGAATTTGAATTTGATGTTAAAGAATTGGAATTACAAGAAGTTGGAAACCTAGCTTCAGTTTTAGGAAGCAAGAAAGAGGTAAGAGAGTTCATTACAATCAAGTTAAAAGAGATAGCTAAGTTACCAGGAGTTGTAATGGAGGGTAGAGACATCGGAACTGTTGTTATGCCTGATGCTGATTTTAAATTCTTTATAGTTATTGACCCAGAGATTGGGGCTGACAGAAGATACAAGCAACATATTTCAAATAATGAAACAGTTGAGTATGAAACTATATTAAAAGAATTGATTGAAAGAAACAAACGTGATGCAGAAAGAGAAATTGCACCACTTATCCCAACAGAAGAATCAATAATAATTGACTCTTCACACATGAACCCTGATCAATTAGTTGATAAAATAATTGAGGAGGTGCAAAATGGATAAAAGATTACCTACAGTTGCTATTGTTGGTAAACCTAATGTTGGTAAATCAACACTATTCAATAGACTGATACAAAAAAGAGTATCTATTATGCATGATTCTTCAGGAGTAACTAGAGATAGAGTGTTTCACACTTGTGAATGACTTTCAAGGAAGTTTAATTTAATAGACTCAGGAGGATTCTCAAGAGATTTAAACTTATCTTTCCAAACAGAAATCAATACACAAGTTGAAATCGCAATGCAAGAAGCAGATATCATTATATTTTTAGTTTCTGCCATTGATGGAATGACTAAAGAAGATGCAGTAGTAGCATCAAGACTTAAGAAACTAGGTAAAGGAGTTATTCTTGCTGTTAACAAATCAGATAATTTAGAAATGACTATATCAGCAGTGAATTTTTATTCTGCTGGTTTTGGTGAGCCTATAGCAATATCTTCAATTCATGGGATTGGGATCTCTGATTTACTAGATAGAATCATTTCGGAGATACCTAGAAAAGAATATACTCCAATTGAGAGTACTAGAATAGGAATTATTGGGAAACCTAACGTTGGAAAGTCAACATTAGTAAACTCATTACTAAGAGATGAAAGAATAATAGTATCTGATGTAGCAGGAACAACAAGAGATGCTATTGATACTACATTAAAGTTTGAGGATAAAGAAATAGTCCTTACTGATACAGCGGGACTTAAAAAGAATAAGCAAGCTTTAGATGATATTGAGTGATATGCAGAGTTAAGAACACAGTTAACAATACTAAACTCTGATATAACAATCTTATTACTTGATAAATCACAATCAATTACTCAAATTGATGAGAAGATTATGGGAATTCTTAAAGAAGAATACAAACCTGTAATAGTTGGTGTTAATAAAACAGATGAATTAACACTTGATGAAAGAAAAGAAGTTGAAGCTGAGATAAGGAATAAATTCAAATTTGCACCTTGAGTGCCAATTATGTTTATCTCTGCAAAAGACGGTAAAAATACACATAAAATAATTCGTAGAGCTCTAGAAATAGACGAATTAAGAAAGTTTGATATAAACAAATCAGCTCTAAATGATTTCTTGATGGATATTCAAATGATAAAAAAACCACCAAGACACAATGGAATTAATATAAAATTAACTTATATGACATTTTCGAACACTAAGTTCCCACATTTCATTATTTTCTCAAATCATCCAGAATGAGTACACTTCTCATATGTAAGATTTATAGAAAATCAAATTAGGAACGTATTTGATCTTGAAGGAATTCCTATCAAGATCAGTATAAAAGGAAAAAGAGGTAATTAAATTATGGCGGCAGCTAAGAAAACAACAACCGAAGAGATTAAAATGATTAAAGATCATGCTAATGAAACAAATTATGATCATAAGATAGTTGTAGTTGGAACTGGAGCTTTTGGTACTGCTATTGCAGAATCATTAGTTAGAGACGAAACTAAAAGAAACAAAATTATCTTATACGGTAACTCTTCAAGAGAGGTAAATGAGATTAATAAAAAGAATAGAAATAGTAAATACTATTCTATGCCTTTATCTCCAAGACTATATGCAACAACTAAACCAGAAGAAGCATTCAAAGATGTAGATATCATTCTACTTGCTGTTCCTTCAGTAGTTATTGCATCAGTATTAAAAGAAGCAATTATCCCAAACTTAACTAAGAAAGCATACTTCGTTAACTTGGCAAAAGGTTTTGATTATATTGCTCAAGAAACATTAAATAAAACTATATCAAAACATGTTCCTGAAGAATTATCAGCAGGGATACTAAAATTAGCAGGAGCATCTTTTGCTTCAGAAGTAATTCAAAAGATGCCTACAGCATTCGTGCTTGCTAGTGATGCAATCAGAACATCTGAAAAGATTGCAGAAATACTAAGTAATAAAACTATGAAAGTTGTACCTTCTAAATCATTAGATGCAGTAGAATGACTTTCAATCATCAAAAACCCACTAGCTCTATTACAAGGGATAGTTTCAGGGTTAGGATACGGTTATAATACTAAAGCTCTATTCTTTACTCAATCAATCAATGAAATGAGAAAGTTATTAAAATTATCAGGGCTATCAGAAGAGATAATCTTCTCACCAGCTGGTGTAGGAGACTTCTTCCTAACAGGATCATCTCTTAAATCAAGAAACTATTCTGTTGGATATGAACTAGGTAAACATGACAAAGTTACTAAAAAAGCTATGTCTAAGTACTCTACAGTTGAAGGAATTAGATCAATTGAGGTATTATTAAGAATATCCAGAAAGAATAAATTAAACTTAAAATCAATAGAATTATTGTATAATATATTATATAAGAATGAAAAGCCCTCAGAGGCTGTAACAAAATATTTAGACAAACTATAAGGAGATATTATGAACAAACAAGAAATCATCAACAACATTGCTGAAGAATACGGATTAACAAAAGTACAAGCAAAAGCTATCTTTGAACAAATCTTTGAAGATATTACTGCAGCATTCAGATCAAAGAAAACTGATAACAAGATTCAAATCCCAGGATTCGGTACATTCAAAATGGAAAAAAGACCAGCTAGAACTGGTAGAAACCCAAGAACTGGTGAATCAATGAAGATTCCAGCTAAGCAAGTAGTTAAATTCAAAGCTTCAAAAACATTAGCAGACAAAATTAACTAGTTTCTTATATCAAGAAAATACCCATACGGGTATTTTTTTATACAACTTTGTGAAAAACATATTTTTTAAGATAAATAGATATATAATTTAATTATGATAAATACATTAAACACATTAAATACATATACAAGAACGGCAGGATCTGCATTAAGTTCTAATCAAGAATCATTCTTAGGACTAACTGAGTCACAATGATCATGAATACTATTTGGAATCTTTATCTTAATTATAGTTATGGCTTTTGTTACAGTATCTGTACAAAAGACATTCCAAGAAAAGAATCAAAAGTATGCTTTAAAACAATCATCAACACAGAAAACAGGAGCTCAAGTTGCATTAGAGATATTAGCAGCTAACGGAATTACTGATGTTCAAGTTGTTGTTGGTAAAGAAGGACAAGATCACTTTAATCCACAGACTAAAGTAGTATCATTATCTCCTTCAACATACAATTCATCTTCAGTATCAGCAATGGCTATTGCTGCTCACGAGGTTGGACATGCAATTCAATGACATAAGAAGTCATTTATGATTAGAGTTAGAAGTATTTTGACTACACCAGTGCAAATTGCAACAGGTGTTGGACAAATGTTCTTCTCACTAGGACTATTCTATATCCTATTATTCGGATTCGGTGCTTGAATATTTGCAATTACAATTGGTGGTATTATTTTATATGGTGCTATGGCAATATTCCAATTAATTACATTACCAATAGAGTTTGATGCTTCTAAGAGAGCTATGAAACAAATGAAAGAACTTGGTATTATTAATGGCGCTGATGAAGAAAAGGGTGCTAAAGGAGTTCTTAATGCTGCTGCAATGACTTATGTTGTTGCCTTCATTACAACTTTATTAACATTCGCATTCTTCTTAATTAGATTCTTACTAATCATTATGAATAATAGAGACTAATGAATAATCTAAACGATTTATTATCAGATAATATTATTAACAAATCTGAATTAGTTATTAAAAGACATGAATATCTTGGCCTAGATGCAACACAAGCTGCATTCTTAGCTAAGATATTTATTAATAATAAGGAGTGCTACAGAGAAGTAGATATTGAAACTGTTTCAAATCTAATGAATGTCGATGTAGCAACAGCGCAAACAATTTTAGAGCCTTTACTAACAAAAGGTTTACTTGGATTCAATAACAAGGAAGGAAAAAGTTACTTTGACTTCCAAAAGTTAATAGAAAAATTGCTTGCTTCATATTCAGCTCCTTCTTTCTCAGATTCAAAAGAACAAAAAGTTAAATGAATAGGTAAGAAATTAGATTTCATCTTAACAGATGACAATGTAATTCACTTAAATGAAATTGTTGAAAAAACTGAATGAGATATTTTAGTTAAAGTGATAGAAAAAATGGCGAATCAAAAGAATCAAACATTCCCATTATTCGTTTCATTAGTAGAAACAATCTCAAATAACATTGATGCTAAAAGAGAGCAAATTAAATCAGTGTTAGATGTGAATTGATTAGAGTAAAAAGAAAACTATACGCTAAATAGCGTATAGTTTTTTTATATAGACATATGATCTATGTATTCTTCTACTTCATCTATAGAAATTACCTTACCAATATCTTTGAGAATCTCAACATTTATACTTTTCCTTTCAGTTTGAGATTTAAACACTAGATAATCATCAATCTCTAATGCAACAACTATATTCTCAGCAGTAATACCAAACATAATTATTGAAACTCCTCCATGTCTTTTGATAGAAGCTAACTGTTTCTCTTGGTGTTCTTTCAATCTTGAGAATTCAAACCTTTTTGTAGAAATATTCTTGGCTTCAATCAAAATAAACTTCGAATTATATATTCCAATAAAGTCACAAAGAGCTTTGTTTGCATATATAGGTATAATCTTGCCTTTTGATTGAACCATCTTCATAGGTGTAGGTGATTTAATAAAGAATCCTCTACCTATTTTATTTATCTTCAGTAATTTCTTTGATATTTCGTTTTCTAAATTTCTTCCTGTCTTAGCCATACAATAATAATTCACTATTATTAAATATTTATTCTCATTAATTTAAAAATAAATAGGAATATTGTTTATTTTATTGTGAACTATTAATTGAATGGAGAAAAAAATAAAATGAGAGATATAATATTTTACTTTGCAATCAAATATTTTGGAGAATGAGAAAGAATATATGATGCAATAGACGAGCAAGAAGAAGTGGATTTTGATCAGCTTGCTATTTGACAAGAGGAGTATGAAGATAGGTATATTACCTGCCTAGATGAAGAGTATCCTATTTCATTAAAGCACATTTCACGTCCACCTTTCGTAATATTTTACAAAGGAGATAAAAAAATTTTCACAAAAGGTCATAATTTGTGATACTATGGTAGTTATTACACTAATGATTACACAGACCTAGTGCAAAAGCATTATAAAGAAACTAAGAAAGAGGATATTACACTAATTTCTGGTTACACAAATGAGTTTGAAAGAAGGTTTGTTAATAATGTTAATCCAAAAGGAATGATTATTGTAAGGGATTCAGGTATTGACTCATATATTAATATGACAAGAATAGAAGAAGAGCACTTTATACAAGATAATCTGATCATCTCAGAATATCCTGACAAAGTTATCCCTTCATTAAACACTTGATTGAATTCAGCAAGGATAAAATCAGGATTAGCAGATGGAGTAGTATTATTAAATACTCTAAAAGAGCGTATAACATTTAAATTTATATCAGAAGCACTTGATGAAAAACGTAAAGTTTTTTGTATAGAAAATAAAATAGATACAAAAAGTCAAAATTTTATGCTAATTTCTAAGGGCGCTTATGCTATAAATAAATTAAAGGAAACGAAGTGATAAAATATGGCAAAAAATTTATTAATAGTAGAATCACCAAATAAAGTTAACAAACTACAAAAATTCCTAGGGGATGATTGAGTAGTTACAGCTTCTGTTGGACACATTAGAGATCTAGCAACTTGAGGAACTCCTCTAAGACTTGGTCTTGATTTAGATACTATGGAACCAGAATATATAGATATGAAAGATAAGCTTGATGTAATCAATAATCTTAAAGAGCTTTCAATGCAAGTTAAAAACATTTACCTTGCAACCGATCCCGATAGAGAAGGAGAGGCTATTGCTTATCATATTCAAAATGTAATTGAAGGAACAAAAGCTAAGATATTTAGAGTTACATTCAATGAGATTACAAAGGATTCTGTATTAGAAGCTGTTGCTAACCCAAGAGATTTAGATGAAGATCTAATTAACTCACAAGAAACTAGAAGAATACTTGATAGAATAATAGGTTTCAGATTATCATACTTAACAAATAAAAAGATTTCAGCAAGATCAGCTGGTAGAGTTAAGTCTGCAGTACTTAAATTAATAATAGATAGAGAAAATGAAATTGAAAAATTCGTTCCAGAGTACTGATGAACAATTGAAGGTTCATTAGGTAAAGAAGAATCTATAATAAATGTTTCAGAAGAGAAATATTCAGAAATAAAATATGCAAAAGAAGAGGATGCTAAGAAACTTCTTAAACAAATTAAAGGTGAATTCAAATTTGTTGAAAGAAAAGAAGCAAAGAGAACTGTTAAACCACCTCAACCATTAGAAATGGCAACATATCTTATGGCAATGTATGGTGCGCACAGTACACCTAATGCTTCGGCAACTATCGCTGCACAATCACTTTATGAAAAAGGATACATTACATATCCTAGAACAGATTCAAAGAGAATATCTTCAAAAGAATTCATTAAAGCATCTGAAGATTATGTAAAAAATAATTACGGTAATGAATATTGAAAAGGTGTTCAAGAGATTAAAGGTAAAAAAGGCGATCAAGATGCCCACGAGGCTATTAGACCAGTAGATATTAATGTTACTCCTTCATCATTAAAAGGATTAAAGGTTAATGAGAAGAGAGCTTATACATTAATATGAACAACAACTGTTAAATCATTCATGATTGAAGCTAAAAACAAAGTTGTTAAAGATATCTATAAAGATGGAAAGGCATTATTTGCACTTAAGAGATCATATCCATTAGAAGATGGGTTCAGAGTGGCTGATGGAATTAAACCAGCCAAAGAAACTAAAGCTGAAGAAACATTAAAGATTAATCTTAAAGATGTTAATGTTATTGAACACTCAACAAAACCACCTGGTAGATATAATCCTTCATCATTAATTAAATTAATGAAAGATGTCGGAATAGGTAGGCCTTCAACATATTCAGGAGTTACTTCTGGTCTTGTTGGTTATGGTTATTTAACTAATAATGGTGGAGCACTTAAACCAACAACTATGGCTCAAGAAGTAAATGATCTATTGCAAGGTCATTTCGGAGATATAGTTAATGAAGAGTATACTGCAGGAATGGAAAAAACTCTTGATAAGATTGCTCAAGGAGGACAAGACTCAAGAAAGTATCTTAAAAAGTTCTGAAAAGAATTTGGTCCAAGAGTTGACAAAGCTAACGAAGAGATTCCAAAGAAACCACCTATCTATACTGGTAAGAATTGTCATGAAGAAGGATGTCCAGGAGAAGGTAAAGGGAAACTTGTTGTTAAGAGAGGTCCATTCGGAGAATTTATCGCTTGTGATCAATTCCCTAAATGTAAACACACTGAAGCACTTGATCCAAAACCTGCTCCAAGAGAAACTGGAGAAAAATGTCCTGAATGTGGAAAGACATTAGTTGTTAGAGAAGCAAACAGAACAAAAACAAAATTCATTGCTTGTTCAGGATTCCCAAGATGTACATTCATCTATCCTGAAGAGAAGACAATTGAGGTTCTACTTGATCTAGGTGAGATAACTAAAGAGCAAAAGCTTGAAAGAGTTACAAAGTTAGAGAAAAGAATCGAAAAAGAGAAGACTAAAGAACTTAAACTTAAGCTTGAAGCAAAAGAACAAGCTAAGAAAGAAAAGAAAACTAAGGCAAGCTCTAAAAAATAATACTAATTAGACTTAACTCATAGAGTTAGGTCTTTTTTATGATAAAATTATAAGGAAAGAAAAAGAAAAAACAGATTTGTGGATTCAATAGTCGTGCCCTCAGGGTTCTATTGTTAGAAGCATCTCAAAGTTAAAACGAAAAAGAGGAGAAAATATTATGAGTAAGCAAATTATCTCAAGAGATAAATTACTAGAGTCTGGATTACATTATGGACACCAGACAAAATCTTGAAATCCAGCTATGAAACCATTCATTGCTATGTCAAGAAAAGGTATTCACGTGATTAACCTAGATAGAACAGCACAATCACTAGAGAATGCATATAAGATTGCTAAAAAGATTAGCGAAAAAAGAGGAACATTCCTATTTGTTGGTACAACTAAACAATCAGGACTAACAGTTAGAGAAAATGCAGAAAGAGTTGGAGCATTTTACATAGATCACAGATGATTAGGTGGTTTATTAACAAACTTCAGAACTATTCAAAATTCTGTTAACAAACTAAGAAGATTAGAAAGATTAGAAAAAGGTAACTTTGAAGGTTACACAAAAAAAGAAGCAATTCTAATGAAAAAAGAATTGGATAAATTACAAAAAGCATTAGGTGGAATCAAACACATGAGAAGAACACCTTCAGCAATATTTGTAACTTCAATTAGAAATGAAGATATAGCTATTAAAGAAGCTAAACACATGGGAATTCCAGTATTCGGAATAGCAGATACTAACGTTGATCCATTCAATGTTAACTTCCCAATCTTCGGAAATGATGATGCTAACAAATCAGTATCACTAGTAACAACAGTTATTGCCGATGCTATTGCATCAGCTAAAGGTGAAAAAGAATTAGCAGCATATGTTGAAGATGAAAAGGTAGAAATTTTAGGAATTGTTCCTGAACAAGATAGACCTGTAAGAAGATTCAACAACAATAGAAATGAAAGACCTTCAAGAAATGAAGGAACAAGAAAACCATTCAACAAAGAAGAAGCTAAAGAAGAAGCTCCTGTAAAAGAAGAAGCTAAAAAAGAAGAAGCTCCAGTAGTTGAAGAAGTTAAAGAAACACCAGTAGTTGAAGAAACTCCTGTTGTTGAAGAAGTTAAAGAAGTAACTCCAGTAGTTGAGGAAACACCAGTAGTTGAAGAAGCAACTGTAGTAGAAGCAACTGAAGAAGTTAACGAAAAAGAAGAAAAAGAAAAAACAAGAGAAGAAATCTTATTAAAAATTTCAAACAATAATGAAGTAGATTCAATTAAATTAACTGAATTATTTGGAGTTGGTCCAAAAACAGCTACTTGATTAGAAGAAAAAGGTTTCACAACAATTACTAAATTATCAGAAGCTGATGTTAACTCAATATCAGACGAAGAAATTGAAACATTAAACTTAGTTGGGTTTAAAACAGTAGAGCAAAAGAGAGAAAGAATTAATGTGTTTATTACAGAAGCACAATATATAGTTTCAAAAGCAAAATAGAGGTAAATATGTCAATAGAAAATATTAAAAAATTAAGAGAAATGACTGGTGCTGGAATGATGGACGTTAAAAAAGCGTTAGACGCTTCAAACGGAGACATCGATTCAGCAATAGAATGATTAAGAGCTAACGGTATAGCTAAAGCAGCTAAAAAAGCTGATAGAATCGCCGCAGAAGGATCAGTATTCTTAGTAAAAAACGAAACAAAAGCAGTTCTAGTTGAGGTTAACTCAGAAACTGACTTCGTTGCTACAAATGATATGTTCATTTCTGGTTCTGAAAAGATTGCTAATGCAATTCTAAATTCAGATATCGCTTCAGAAGACTTAGAAGCAGCACTTGCATTAACTGTGGATGGTGAAACAATCGAATCACTATTAACAAACTTAACAGCTACTATTGGTGAAAAAATTTCACTAAGAAGATTCGCTATAACAAATGGAACAAATGGTATTTACAAACACTCAAACGGTAGAGTTGGTGTTATTGTTTCTGGAGAAGGAATCGAAGAAGAAGTATTAAGAGACGTAGCAATGCACGTTGCAGCTATGAACCCTGAATACTTATCAACAAACGATATTTCAGAAGAAACAATTAATAAAGAAACAGAATTAGCTAAAGAATTATTAGCTGATGCTATCGAAGGTAAGCCAGAACAAGTTCAACAAGGAATGATCCAAGGTAAAGTTAACAAAACTTTAGCTGAATCAGTTCTATTAGAACAATCATTTGTTAAAGAACCAGGTAAAAAAGTTAAAGATTTACAAGGTTCAGGTTCATTCACACAATTCGTTAGATACGAAGTTGGAGAAGGAATCGAGAAGAAAGTTGATAACTTCGCTGAAGAAGTTGCTCAACAAGCAGAAGCAGCTAAACAAATGCAACAATAAAGAGCACTTGCTCTTTATTTTTTGAAAAAGAGGTTAAAATGGAATATAAGAGAATATTATTAAAATTATCAGGAGAAGCATTAGGTTCTCAAAGTTCAATATTAGATAAATCAATATTAACGAACTTATTAAAACAACTTAAAACATTAAGAGATGAATATAAAGTTCAAGTTGCTATTGTAGTTGGTGGAGGAAACATATTTAGAGGTCAGATATCTGAAACTCTAGGGATGGGAGAAGATACTGCTCCAGCTGATTACATGGGAATGATGGCCACAACAATTAATGCTTTAGGAATAGAAACATTCTTAAATAACAATGGAGTAGAAGCAGTAATGCAAAACTCATTAGCATTTGAGAAAATATCTTTAGGTATTAATTCTGAAGAGGCTATTAAGTCATTAGAAGAAGGTAAAGTAGTTATCTTCGGTGGAGGAACAGGTAAACCATACCTATCTACAGATACAGCTGCCGCATTAAGAGCAATCGATATTAATGCAGATGGAATACTTATGGCTAAAAATGGAGTTGATGGTGTTTATACTGATGACCCAAATGTAAATCCAGATGCAATACTTATTCCTAATATGACATTCCAAGATGTTATTGATCAAAATTTAAAAGTTGTTGATCATGAAGCAATGGAATTATTAAAAGGAAAGAATATTGACTTAATTTTATTTAATGTTAATACACCAAACAATATAATTAATTTATATAAAGATCAAAACACAAACAAAACAATTATTAAGGAGAAATAATATGGAACAAATTATTGAAAATACAAAACAAAAGATTGATTCAGCAGTAAATGTATTAAGAGAAAGACTTTCCGCAATCATTGCCACTGGAGCAAACCCTTCAATGTTAAAAAACGTTGAAGTTGAATACTATGAAACAATGACACCACTTAACCAAGTGGCAAACATTAAGGCACCTGATGCTACAATGTTAATTGTTTCACCATTTGATAGAACTTTAATCAAAGATATAGTTGAAGCAATCCATAAAGCCGATTTAGGACTTAACCCAGTTGACGAAGGAGACCAAATTAGAATTATGGTTCCACCAATGACAGCTGAAAAAAGAGAAATCTTTGTTAAGGAAGCAAAACAAATAGGGGAAGAAGCTAGAATTTCTGTAAGAAACATTAGAACTGACTCTAATAAGAAAATTAAATCATCAGAGTTCTCAGAAAACGAAGAAAGACTTGGAGAAGAACAAGTTCAAAAATTAGTTGATGAGGCAAACAAACAAATCGAAGAAATTATTAACACAAAAGTTAATGATTTAACTTCACTTTAAAATTATGGAAAACAAAAACATAGAAGAAACAAAAATAATTAACAATGAATCACAAACAACACCAACAAATAAAGAAAGTGCTGGTGGAGATTCATCAAGAACTAAAACAGCATTAACAATATTGCTTGTTGTAGTTCCAGCTACACTTCTAGCTTCAATATTTAACTCAATTTCACCAACAAAAGAAATATGATCAATACTAATCAATACGTATTTATTAATCTTCCAAATTGGACTAGCTGGATTATTAATCCTAGGAATAAATGAAGCAGGTAATTTTATATTCCCTGTTGATGAACCAAGAGATGGAGATAAAATAGCTTATTGATCATTAATGTTCATAGGTGTATTTACATTTGGTATTTACAGCTGAAGAATTCTTTGAGCACCATTAGGTGGATTAAGTATTAATCTTGGAAATTGAAAGACATGATTTATTATTTTATCAATAACTTACTTTGTAATTACAGCACCAACTTCACTTGACTTTAAAGATGTAGTAACTGCATACTTCATGACAGCAGTATTTATCTTCTTTGTAATATCATTATCATGAACAATTACAAATGGAGGATGACAAGTTGTTGTATTAGCATTAGGTATTGCTATAATGGCAGATACATTTGCTTACTATGGAGGAAAGAAATTTGGAAAGAGAAAAGCTTTCCCTAAAGTATCTCCTAACAAGACAGTGGAAGGTTTAATCGTAGGATTCTTCCTTTCAGTAGCATTCGCATTAGTAATGTGAGTATTATTTATTAAGTTCATACCATTTGGTCTTATTACTAATGATATGGATAACTTATCAACTGTATTAAAATTAATTATAGTTGCATTCATTTCACCATTTGGAGATTTAACATTCTCAAAAATCAAAAGATCTTATGATAAAAAAGATTTCTCAAACTTATTGCCAGGACATGGTGGTATATTTGATAGATTAGATTCTCATATATTCGTAACTACTACACTAGTGTTATTAGTTACAGTACTATAAAAAAAGAGACATTA
The DNA here is from genome assembly GCA_964445515.1 of uncultured Mycoplasma sp. Taxonomy (GTDB): domain Bacteria; phylum Bacillota_I; class Bacilli_A; order Mycoplasmatales; family Hepatoplasmataceae; genus Tyloplasma. Next base: position 59,611 of record CAYUKZ010000002.1, read on the forward strand.
CGTCTCTTTTTCTTTTCTTAGTTTTACTAAACATTTACTACAATGTTTACCATCACCAAAGTCCTTTTTCAATAATCTCTTTCCATTACAACCTTTTGTTAAACATAAAGAATGTAGTTTAGTCTCCATAGTTGGAGCATCTTCTGTTAAATGTTTATTGCTCATATTCATTCTCCTTACAATATAATTATACTCCCGTACCCTTAAATACCTAATTTACCATGTGTAAAGTATATACTGGTAAATTTTAACTTAGCAAAAATAATTAGGAAAAAATTATAATTTTGTTATATAATTATTAAGGTATATTACAGGCAATATCCAAAGAGATTTGGAGGGGTAGTGAAGTCTGGCTAAACACGGGTGATTGTAGCTCATCTCCTTCGGGTTCGGGGGTTCGAATCCCTCCCCCTCCACCATTTAATGGCCTGTAGCCAAGCGGTAAGGCACCTGGTTTTGGTCCAGGTATGCGAAGGTTCGAATCCTTCCAGGCCAGCCATTATTGTGGTCCCATAGCTCAGTCGGTAGAGCAACTGGCTTTTAACCAGTGGGTCGAAGGTTCGAGTCCTTCTGGGATCACCATTTTTTGCCCAGGTGGTGGAATTGGTAGACACGAGGGATTTAAGCTCCCTTGCTGGCAACAGCGTGAGGGTTCAAGTCCCTCTCTGGGCACCATGTATATTCACATATGAAAAAGTGATTTCGAAAGAAATTACTTTTTTTATTTTATAAAGTATAATTATATTAATATGATGAATTTAAATAATATGAAAAATCAAGGAAATATGAGAGGCGGGTTACCAGCAAGTGCCCTACTAGGTGGTAAGACAAATACTGCAATCAAATTTCTAATAGTTATGATTATAGGAATAATTCCATTATTATTATGTTCTTTATTCCTTACAGCCACAGATATGGCATCAGAATTTAAGCAATGAGGACAACAAGGATCACAAGCTACAACAGAAATTGATTACGGATATATGTGATTAATAGGAATTGGTTTATACTTAATAACATTCCCAATTATATTCTTAATATCAGGTTTATCAAAAGAAGTTAATGTAGATATAATACCTGCAACTTCAGCCGCTTCACTAGCTATGTTGAATATGTTTGTAATTCCACATACAAGTGCTTACTTCTTGATATTATCTTTACCTGCTTTTGCATTTATCGGTTATATAATAGGAACATTTGTAATGATTATTCATACAATTAAAAAACTTCAAAGACAAATGAATGCTTTACAGCAAGATCCAGAAGTTAGAAAAATGATGAAAGACTTTGAAAACCAAATGAATGGACAAGCTCCAACAAAAGGTAAGAAAGATTACAAAGATAACCCATTCGTCGATATAAAAGATGAAGATGAAGAAGAAAAATAGATTCCAATTGGAATCTATTTTATTTTTAAATATTCTTTAAACTTTCAATCAGCAATTTCTTGATATATTTCTTTGTTTGTTAAATCAAATTTATATAATGCTCATCTAGTTCAAAAGATTTGCAAGAATTTACAAACAATATTAAGTTTATTAATATCAACATCATCAAATTGTTCAATAAACAATGTTCTTTGTTCTTCAGTCATCTCTCTTTCAGTCAGGAATGAAGCTATATCAAATAGTTGATTACCTTTTCCTGAGTATTCGAAGTCAATTAAAGTAATTTTGTCTTTAGTTTTTAAAAGATTACCTTGAACTACATCATTATGTAAAGCAACTTGCTTACCTTCATGTAAAATATCCAAAGCTTCTTCAGCTAGTAAATATTCTGTTCCATCAATTGGGAATTCTTCTAGTGTTTTTTCATACTCTGAGAAGAATTCATTATATACTTCTTCAAAAGCTGACATTTTTAAATCACTAACATCTAATTTATGTAAATCTTTTAATGCAGAAGCAACATTTACTATATCTTCATTAGACATATTATCATCATCAAACTCTTCATGTTCAATTTGATCAATAGTTAATATATTTCCTTCTAAAGTATATTCTCTATTTAGTAACTCTAGAAACTTTACTTCTTGATTTCCATAATATTTCTTAAATTCATCACTTGAATAGTGTTTTTCAATCTTATTTTTATCGTTAATTCAAACTTCATTTGATAATGCATTTTTAATTTGTCTCATACTAATATTTTACCTTTATATTATAATTATATTGTTATGAAATTCGATTTAGAAAAATATATTGTAGATAAAGTTTTCTCTGGGGAATGACAACCAAATGAAAAAATACCTGTAGAAGGTGAATTAATGAAATTATCAGGCTTATCAAAAATGACTGTTAGAAAAGCTGTTGAAAGACTTAGAGAAAGAGAAATTCTATATGCCAACCAAGGTAGAGGAGTATTTGTATCTCCTTTCTGTAAGAACGCAAAAATCAATAAGTTAACAGACATTCTTGGAGCCACTAAAGTAACATACTTACCTTCATCTTCAAAGATTCCTCAAATTCTAATAAAGAGATTCAATGAAGAATTTGAAATGAAGGAAGAAGACATTATCACATTCGTAAAGCTATATTTCGTTGGAGACGAAATAGTTGCATATACACTTAACTGATTAAACAATGAATCAGGTAAGTACTCAGCAAAACAAATTGTTAATGGAGATGGAAGAATATTCCAAAATAGCGAATTCAATAAAGTAATTACAGTTCATAAAATGGAAGAAACTTCTTCTTCAGATAAAAACATTTTATTAACTGACTTTGAATACATACCAACATCATATTCATACTATATTAAGAAAGATAGAAATGTAGTTATGATGAGAGTATGTAAAACAAAACCAAAATACTATTCATCATTCGAAGTAAAGAGCAGATAAATTCTGCTCTTTTTTTCTTTTTCAGTCATACATTATAAATTGAAAAGTATTATAATATTAATGTAATACAAAAAATAGAAAAGGAAAAAACTAGTATGACAAAAATCGCGATTAACGGATTTGGTAGAATTGGAAGATTAGCTTTCAGAAAATTCATCCAAGATCCTTCAGTAGAAGTTGTTGCATTCAACGACTTAACAGATGCTAAAACATTAGCACACTTATTAAAATACGATACAGCTCACGGTAGATTCGATGGAACAGTTGAAGTTTCAGGAAACGACCTAGTTGTTAATGGGAAAACAATTAAAGTTTTCGCAGAAAGAAACCCAGAAGATATTGCTTGAGGTTCATTAGATGTAGACATCGTAATTGAAGCAACAGGATTCTTCACAGATAAAGAAAAAGCTGAAGCTCACATTAGAGCAGGAGCTAAGAGAGTTGTTATTTCAGCTCCAGCAACTGGAGATTTAAAAACAGTTGTATTCAACGTAAACCATGAAGTATTAACTTCTGAAGATAAAATTATCTCAGCAGCTTCATGTACAACAAACTGTTTAGCACCTATTGCTAAAGTTCTAAATGATAAATTTGGAATTGTTGGTGGAATGATGAACACAATCCACGCTTACACAGGAGATCAAAGATTACAAGATGCACCACACGGTGACTTAAGAAGATCTAGAGCAGGAGCACAAAACATCGTTCCTACTTCAACAGGTGCAGCAGCAGCAGTTGGAAAAGTTCTTCCAGAATTAAATGGAAAACTTGACGGATTTGCTATGAGAGTACCTACAATCACAGGTTCAGCAGTTGACTTAACATTCTCATTAGAGAAAGAAGCAACAGTTGAAGAAATCAACGCAGCTATTAAAGAAGCAGCTAACGAAACATTAGGATACACAGAAGATCCAATCGTTTCATCAGACATTATTGGAATTACATACGGAACATACTTCGATGCATTATTAACAAAACAATTAAACGGACAAAACATGTTCAAGATTGTTTCATGATATGACAACGAATACTCATATGTAAACCAATTAGTTAGAACAACTAAATTCTTCGCAGGATTATAGTCCTAACACCAATGAATATTGACTTTGTCAATATTCATTTTCTTTTTACTAAAGAAAAATAGGGGTATAATTAGATAGAAAAGAGGAAAATTATGAAAAGACCAGTAGCACTAGTTATTTTGGATGGTGTTGGTGAAGCTCCAGCTTACGAAGGTAATGCAGTGACTTTAGCAAACACTCCAAATCTAGATAAATGAACAAATGAATACCCAAACATTCTATTGAATGCTTCAGGAGAACCTGTTGGATTACCAGAAGGACAAATGGGTAACTCAGAAGTTGGCCACATGAACATTGGGGCAGGAAGAACAGTATATCAATCATTAGCATTAATGAATAAAGATGTAAGAGAAGGCGGATTATCAACAAATGAATCTGTAGTTAAAGCAATTAAACATGCAAAAGAGAATAACTCTAAAGTAAATATCTTAGGACTTGTTTCTGATGGTGGAGTTCACTCACACATCAACCACATTCTAGGATTAGCTAAAGTTCTTAAAGAAGAACAAGTAGAATTTGTATTACATGCATTTACAGATGGTAGAGACGTTAATCAAAAATCTGCTTTAGAATATCTAAAACAAATTGAAGAAGCTGAAATTACAATTTCTTCAATCTCAGGAAGATACTATTCAATGGATAGAGATCAAAAATGAGAAAGAGCTCAAAAAGCATACGATGTTATAGCTGATAGAAAAGGTGGAACATTCAATAATATTGAAGAATATATAAATGAAGAATATTCAAAAGAAATATTTGATGAATTCTTTACACCTGCATATAATCCAGAAACAAAATCAATTGAAAATGGAGATTCAGTAATCTTTATAAACTTCAGACCAGATAGAGCAAGAATGATTTCTCATTTACTAGTTGGTTCTAATGAAGAAGTAACAGGATATAATTATTCTCCAGAAAATGGAAAATTAGAAAACTTATACTTTACTTCTGCAAGAGAATATGCAGGTATCGAACAAGATATTATGTATCCACCAGAAAGAATGAGTAATCTTATTGGTGAAGTATTAGAGAGTAATGGATTAAAACAAGTTAGAGCTGCAGAAACTGAGAAGTATCCACACGTTACATTCTTTATGGATGGTGGACAAGAGATCAAAAAGGAAAATGAAACAAGAATACTTGTTGATTCTCCTAAAGTAGCAACATATGATTTAGATCCAGAGATGTCATGTAGACCTCTAACAGAAAAGATAATTGAAAATGCAGATGGTCAAGATGTATTCTTAATTAACTTTGCCCAACCTGATATGGTAGGACATACAGGTATAGTTGACGCTGTAGTTAAATCAATAGAGGTTGCTGATGAAATGTTAGGAAAACTATATCAAAAGATAGTTGTTGAAATGGGAGGAGTAATGTTAATTACTGCTGACCATGGAAATGCAGATAGAATGATTAATGAAGATGGATCAGTATGTACAACACATACAACAGCACCAGTTAAATTAATCATCACTGATAAAGAAGCAGAATTCAAAGAACAATTTATTGATAGACAAAACATTCAAGGTAAATTAGGTGATTTAGCACCAACTATACTTAAATATGCTGGAATTGAAAAACCTTCAGAAATGACTGGTGAGATTTTAGTTAAGTAAATAAAAATCTAGAACAAACGTTCTAGATTTTTTTTCATTCCTTTATAAATATTGTTTTATCAACATCATATTTGTCTGCTAATAGGTCTTGATAAATTGCTCATGAGTTCAATTTATTACCAACTTCTAAATTAACACCTTGTTTTTTGAATTCATTAATAACTCAATCGTTAAATATATCTTTAGAAATGATTGCGGCAACAGAAACCTCTAAAAATTTCTCTTCTGCCTTAGTTAGTAGAAGTAATTCACCTTTGAATTCTTCATTACCACTATTAACTAAGTACTCTTTATATTTATTTTGATTAACAAATTGATCCGTTACATGTTTATAGTTCATATTTTCAAATTTCTTATGAAGTTCATTTTGAATAATTGCATTTATTGCTTTTACATTAGGATTCTTTTTATAAATCTCATTAAATTTGATTGGTTCTATAGTTATTGAGTAATGTTCAACGCAATCTTTTAAGAAATCTGCTTTTTCTTTTATCTCTTTAGCATTTAATTTTTTAGAATCTTTAATACCATTAAGAATTGCTTTCCTTTTATGTTCATAAGATTTGAATCTTACTGCTGAAGCAACAATAGGTCCTATTGATTCACCAACACCAACTTCATCAGAACCAACATATAACTCTTTATCGATAATAATATCTATCTTTAAAGAAAGATCTTCATTTATTGGTCCATTGAATAAGATGGTTAGGTTACTATAGAAAGTAATTTTAGTTCCATTGAAATATATCTCATCAAATATTATATTTATGTCATTGTATTCTTTGTTTCCACCTATTGAATTATAGAATTCAATAAACTTATCTTTAGAATATGCTTTTATACTTGTATACATATTATTAATATTATATTATAGGAACAAGATTATAAAGATATAATTTATATATGATAAAAGGAATAGGAACAGATATAGTATCAAAAGAAAGAATTAAAAATTCTAATGTTGAGTCTAGATTCTTGAATGAAGATGAAAAGAATCTATTACAAAACTATAAAGATGAAGACAGATGAGATTTTATTTCAGGTAGATGAGCTGGTAAAGAAGCTATTATTAAAGCATCTAACAAAGAAATAAGTTATTCTCAAATATCAATATTGAAATCTGAATCCGGAGCACCAATGGTATATGTAGATGGTGTTAGAAGAGAAGATATCAATATTTCTATTTCACATGAAAAAGATTATACAATAGCATTTTCTGTCATTGTAAAGGTATAATATTATTATAAGAATTAAAAAGGAAAAATAGTTGAGAAAATTATGGACACAATAAAAAATATAATTAGATTAAGTGTTGTTTGATGAACAGCACCATTAGCTGGAAGAAGAGGATCTAGAGTTCTTAATAAATGAGTTAAGAAAAATAGAAAAATGCAAGATCCTAATCTTTATCCATATGATGAAAGAATGCAACTTCTAAGAAAGAAACTTAGAGGTATGGGTAAAAGAGCTGGAGTAAGAGTAGAAGTTGAAGGAATTGATAACCTACCTAAAGGTGCAGCATGAGTTGTTGCTAACCATTCATCAAACTTTGATGGAGTTTGATTAGCAAATGCAATTTCACATAAATTAAACTTATTACCAATAGCTAGAGATGATTTAAAGAAATCAAAAATGGTATCAGGATATATTAATGGATCAGAAGGTTTATATTTAGACCGTAAATCACCAAGACAAGCTCTTCAATTATTAGAAGGAGCAGCTCAACTTGCTAAAAACAAAAACAGAGCAGTTGTTATCTTCCCTGAAGGAACAAGATCACTTACAGGAGAAGTATTAGATTTCAAAAACGGTTCATTTAGGTTCCCTCAAAAATATGGTTTACCAATTGTTCCTATTACAATAATGGGTACTCTTGAAGCTAGAGAATGATGAAAACCTAAAACAAGAGTTGTTACTGTTAAAGTTAACAAAACAATTAAAGCAATTGAACATATGAAAGTTCCTACAGATATATTAGGAACAAGAATTAGAAATCAAATGATTCAAGACCTTGAAGATTGAAAGTCAAAATTAACAAAAGACGAATTAGATTACCATAATACTTTGATTAAGAAAAGTCTTAAAGCAATGGAAAAGAAAGACCAAGCTTTAATTAAGCAAGGAATTAAACAAGAAAATTAAATAACATGATAATGAATATTGTTCAGATAATCAATAAAAAATCAAAAGGTTTATCTCTTTCAAAAGAAGAGATAAACTATTTTGTTAATGGGGTTATGGACGGAACAATACAAGATTATCAAACATCTTCATTACTTATGGCAATAAAGCTTAAAGGATTAACTGATGAAGAAACAATTGATTATGCAAGAGCATTAGTAGAGTCAGGAGATGTCTTGCCTCTAAATGAAGAGTTAGTTGATAAACACTCTTCAGGTGGGATTGGTGATAAAACAACAATCTCACTTCTACCAATATTAGGAGCACTTGGGTTAAAAGTGTTCAAAATGTCTGGTAGAGGATTAGGATTTACTGGAGGAACAATTGATAAACTAGAATCAATCAAAGGTTTCAGAACAGAATTATCAATTGACGAAGTAAATCAAATGGTTGATGAAATTGGAATATCAATTACTGGTCAAACACCTAAACTAACACCTGCTGATGGGAAGTTATATGCATTAAGAGATGTAACGGCAACTGTTGATTCATTCCCATTAATAGCAGCATCAATAATTTCAAAGAAAATAGCATCAGGTGCTAAGAATATATTAATAGATCTTAAAGTAGGTACTGGAGCATTTGTGGAAAGTATTGAAGAAGCAAATGAATTAGGTAGATTAATGAAAGTTATTGCAAATTCATTTGGAAGAAACATATTTGTGTTATTCTCTTCAATGGATCAACCATTAGGATGAACAGCAGGAAACAAAATTGAAGTTATTGAAGCAAGAGATTTCCTTAAAGGGAATAATGTATCTAATGACTTCTCTGAATTAATAAAGAAAATAGCAACTGAACTATACTCACAAGTTAAATCAGTATCAATTGAAGAAGCAATTACTAAATATGAAGAAGTGTTATCAACAGGTAAAGCATTAGAAAAACAAAACGAATGATTTACTAAGCATGGAGTACAAGATATTGATGAAGCATTATCTTATGAACCAAGTTCATCATTAGAAATAAAAGCTGAAGAGGATGGTTTTGTATCATTTGTAGATACAAAACAATTCGGTAATGCATTAATAGAATTAAAAGCTGGAAGAAAAGAGAAAACAGATGTTATTGATTTTATTTCAGGGCTTGAATTCAAAGTTAAAACAGGTGATGAAGTTAAAACGGGTGATACATTATTAGTTATCCATTCAAATGTTGAGATATCAGACAAAACAATAAACATAATTAAAGAAAACATTACAATAAATGATTCTAAAAAAGAATTAGAAATAATAAAGGGGGAAATATCATGATAAAGAATAGAGAAAATCAAAGTTTGACACTTGATAACTTCGAGGGTCCATTAGATTTACTTCTACATTTAATTAGAAAGAAACAATTAGATATATTAGAAGTGTCATTAATAGCAGTAGCAGATCAATATGTTGATTTTGTTAACTCACAAGAAGTAATCGATCTAGATGAGACATCTGATTTCTTACTACTAGCATCTCAATTGATTGATATTAAAACTAAATCATTATTAAAGACAGATGTGTTCATTGAAAGAGACTCATTTGAAGAAGAGAAAGAGAACCTTCTTGAAAGACTTATCCAATATGAGAAATATAAGATATTATCAGAAGGCTTAAACGATGTTTATGAGAATGCTTCAAGATTTGAAAAGCTTGATGATGACTTTATCTCATATATTGAAACAGAATCAGAAAGAATTACTAAACTAGTTTCTAAAGGTTCTAAAGATTTAGAGAAAGCAATGAAAAACATTATGCTTTCATTAGAAAATAAAGATTCAAAACAAACAACTCTTAGAGTTAAGAGAAAATCTGCTGAACAAGTTAAAGCAGAAATTGTTGAAGTAATAAATGAAGGAGATACAACATTCTTATCAGTACTTCAAGAATACAGTTACTACTATATTGCATTGGCATTATTAGTTATTTTAGAAATGTCTAAGAATGAAGAAATATTCATTGTTCAAAAAGACGACTATAGCGACATAGAAATAAGGAGATTACATGGAAAATAAATTGATATACTCTATCTTGTTCTTAAAAGGTAGAAATGGAACAACTTTAAAAGACTTAGCTTCATTATTAGAAGTTAAAGAATCAGAAGTTAAGAAACAAATAGATGATTTAAAGAATGAGTTAACTAAATTAGATTGACCATTAGAGATCAAAGAAACTGAATCTAAAATTAGACTATCAGTATCAAAGAGCACTTCATTAGAGTTAGCTCAAAAGATGAAAAAGACAATTAATGTTTCATTAACTAAATCAGTTCTTGAAGTATTAACAATTATTGCTTACAAGCAACCAACTACAAAACCAGATATAGAAAACATTAGAGGAGTATCTGCTGATTATTCAATAGCTAAACTATTAGAATATGAACTTATCGAATCTAAAGGTAGAGCAGACTTACCAGGTAACCCAAGACTATATGTTACAACACAAGCATTCCTTGAGTTATTTGATTTAAACTCATTAGAAGAATTACCATCTGCAGCAAATGAGTTTGAAGAGAAAACACAAGAGATGACATTATTCACTTATGATGATGATATGGAAAATGAATCATCAGATAAAGAAGAGAATAAAGAACAATAATGAAACACGAAGAAAGAGTTCAAAAGTTAATTTCTAACTATGGTAACTTATCAAGAAGACAAGCTGATAGGCTAGTTATTGAAGGTAAGGTAAAAGTAAATGGCAAAGTAATAACACCTGGAGAAAGAGCATCTGTTAATGATAAGATTGAAGTTGACGGAAAACAAATTAAATTCAATCTTAAGCATGACTACTACTTGCTTTATAAACCAAAAGGTTATATTTGCCAAAGAAAAGATGAAAGAGGTAAAGAAGCCATTTCATTAATTAATAACTACAGTAATAGAAATTTATTTACAGTTGGGAGACTGGATGTACAAACAACAGGATTGATAATTGTTACATCTGATGGAGAGTTATCAAATAGAGTGAACTCTCCACAATTCAATATCCCAAAAACATATTTAGTTTGAGTAGATAAACACTTAACTAAAGAAATGATTTTGGGTCTTCAATTAGGAACTAAACTAGATGATGGTTATGTGACTAAGAAAGTTAAGAAGTTTAAAGTAATTTCTAACGAAGAAGGTAAAGTGATGGTTAAGATGACTATCATCGAAGGTAAAAAGAATCAAATTAGAAGAATGTTTGAAGCTCACAATAGAAAAGTAACAAATCTAAAGAGAGTTCAAATAGGATATCATAAACTAGAAGGTATTCATCAAGGTGAGTACAAGAAATTATCTCAAAGAGAGATGTATGAAGGATTAGGTATAAATTAATATGGAAAAGAAATATAATTCAGTATCAGTTGTAGGTACACAATGAGGTGATGAAGGTAAAGGTAAGATCACTAACTACCTTTCATTAGAAGCAGACATGGTTGTTAGACACCAAGGTGGAAACAATGCAGGTCATTCAATAGTAATTGAAGGTAAAAGATATGCATTACATTTAATTCCTTCAGGAATATTTGATCCTGAAGTTAAAAACGTAATGGCAAATGGAATGGTTATTAATCCTATTGCTCTTATTGAAGAGTTAACTCTATTAGAAGAGCAAGGAGTTAAAGATTACCAACTATTTATCTCAGATAGAGCACACGTTGTTATGCCATATCATATTATTCTTGATGGAATTTATGAAGAGTTAAAAGGTGCAAGAAAAATAGGTACAACTAAAAAAGGAATTGGACCTGCTTATACTGATAAAGCCGCAAGAGAAGGAATTAGATTTGCAGATTTATTAGATGATGAATTATTCAGAGCTTTATTACAAGACAACATTAATATTAAGAATAAATTATTAGTTGCACTTGGTCATGAAGAACTTTCATTCGATGAAATATATGAACAATATGCAAATATAAGAGAAAAGATTAAACACATGGTAGTCGATACTTCTTCTCTAGTATATGATGCACTTGAAAATGGAGAAAAAGTTCTATTCGAAGGAGCACAAGGTGTATTACTTTGTTTAGATCATGGAACATATCCATTTGTTACTTCTTCTTCACCTACTTCTTCTTCAATTCCAGTGAATGTTGGGCTTCCATTAAATGCAGTATCTAAATCTTTAGGAATTGTTAAGGCATATTCAACAAGAGTAGGTACAGGAGGATTCCCAACAGAGTTTGAAGATGATACTTCAAGACAAATAAGAGAAGTTGGGAACGAATACGGAGTTACAACAGGTAGACCAAGAAGAATAGGTTGATTTGATGCTAACCTAGTTAGACACGCAGCAAGAGTTTCAGGTCTAACAGACATTTCAATAACATTATTAGATGTTCTAAGTGGAATTGAAACACTTAAGATTGCAACATCATATAAAGTTAATGGAGTTGAAACTAAAAATGTACCAGCAGGAGAAAGAGATTTCAATAATGCTGAACCAATCTATATTGAATTACCAGGTTGAACAGAAGATATTACAGGAGTAAGATCATTCGAAGAACTTCCTGTTAATGCACAAAACTATTTAAAGGCAATTGAAGAACATACTGGTGTTAAAGTATCACAATTCTCAATTGGACCAGATAGAGAACAAACAGTAGACATCAATAAGATGTTTGAATAATCCAAAAATCAGAAAAGATAGTATTGATTACTATCTTTTCTTTTCTGAATTTGAAATAAACCAATGTTTTTAACTTTTGAAGTTATAATTTACATATGAAAACAATAATAGATACACATGCTCACGTACTTAAGGCTTCTTATAAAGAAGAATTAACTAATGTGATAGAAGAAATGAAACAAAAGAACATTATTGCCTATAATATTTCATATGATATAAACTCTTCAATTGAAACTGTAGAGTTAAGTAAGCAATATGACTTCTTAATACCAGTAGTTGGAGTTCATCCGAATGATTCTAAGGGTTGAGGAGAAGAAATGTTGAACTCATTGAAAGAAATTATAAGCAATAATCAAGTTGCTGCTATTGGTGAGATAGGACTTGATTATCATTATGAAGGCTATGATAAAGAAACTCAGAAAAAGGCTTTCATTGATCAAATTAAACTTGCAATGGAACTTAAACTACCAATTGTAGTTCATACTAGAGACTCATTAGAAGATTGTTATGAGATAATTAAGAACTATCCTGACCAAAAGTTCTTATTCCACTCTTGATCTGGTGATAAAGAGATGACTAGAAAGTATCTAAGTGTTTCGAATAATGTATATTTCTCATATAATGGAATAATTACATTCAAAAATGCTGAATTACAGAAAGAGATAGTTAAACTTATACCTATTGATAGATTAATGTTTGAAACTGACTGCCCTTGATTAAGCCCAGTTCCTTTTAGAGGTAAAGAAAACTATCCTTGAAGAACAAAAGAAGTTATTGAATATACATCTGGACTATTAAATCTATCATTTGATGAGTTAAATGACATAAATAACAAGAATGCAAAAGAATTCTATAAATACTAAAAAATAAATGTTTGACATTTATTTTTTTGTTATAATTGAGAGGTAATAACTTAAGACAGTAGCTGTCAATGACATAAGTGCTACCGAGGTTTAGAAATTATATGTATTTATACATATGCTTTTAGACACACTTGGTAGTAAGTCAAATATATCCAGTGTGTCTTTTTATTACAAAAAAGAAAAAAACAGAAGGAGAAAGAAACATGGCTAAGAAAGTAACTAGAATCGCCAAGCTTCAATTCGAAGCAGGTCAAGCTAAGCCGGGTCCAGAACTAGCTGGTCTTGGAATTGACATGGGTGGATTTACAAAAGAGTTCAATGATGCTACTAGAGATAGATCTGGTGACGTTGTACCTGTAGTAATTACAGCTTATGACGATAGATCATATGAATTCGTTCTTAAAACTACACCAGCAGCTAACATGATTATGAAAGCTGCCAAAATCGCCAAAGGTTCATCAAATGCACCAGGTGAAGTTGTAGGTACAGTAACTGTGGCTCAGTTAAAAGAAATTGCTGAATACAAAATGGAAGATTTAAATGCTTCTACAATTGATGCAGCTATTTCAATGCTAAAAGGTACTGCAGTTAACATGGGTGTATCTGTCGAAGACGGATCTGCACCAACTCAATCTGAAACAACAGAGGAAGGTGAAGAATAATATGGCTAAAAATTACGAAGCAGCATTTGCTAAAGTAGATCAAGAGAAACTATATTCTATTGAAGAAGCAATTAAGCTAGCAAAAGAAATTTCATTTGAAAAATTTGATCCATCATTAAACCTTTCTATGAACTTAAACCTAAATACAGCACATGCTGATCAACAATTAAGAGGTTCATTAGTGTTACCACACGGAACAGGTAAAACTGCTAAAGTTTTAGTTGTTGCTGATTCATCAGAACATGAAACAGCAAAATCTGCAGGAGCAGATCACATTGGTGGAATTGAATTAATGGAAAAAATTAAAATTGAAAACTGATTTGATTTCGATTTTATTGTAACAACACCAGAATTCATGCCACAACTTGCTAAGTATGGTAAATTACTAGGACCAAAAGGATTAATGCCTAACCCTAAATTAGGAACTGTAACTAAAAATATTGAAAAAGCAGTTTCTGATATTAAAAAAGGACAAGTAGAATATAAAACTGATAAAGAAGGTATTGTTTCAATCGCATTTGGTAAGAAATCATTTGATGATGCTAAACTTATCGAAAACTTTAAATCATTATTTGATTTAGTTAAAGGTAAGAGACCAGCTGCAGTTAAAGGAACATACATCTATACAACAGTTATCTCTACTACAATGGGACCTGGTATTAAGGTTAAGATAGACTAAGGAGAAGATTATGGCAATTACAAGAAAACAAAAAGAAAATCATGTAGCTGAAATCAAAGACCTACTATCAAAGAATAACATTGTTATCGTATGAGATTATTTAGGATTAACAGCTGAGGAAGTTTCAGGTATTAGAACTACAATTAGAAATGAAGAAGCAGTAAACAAAGTTTACAAAAACAGAATTGCTAAAATAGCATTCAAAGAATCAGGTAAAGAAGAAATTCTTGATTACCTAGAAGGACCATCATCATTCCTTTTCATTGAAAATGATGAATCAAACGCTCTTAAAGAGTTAAATAAATTTATAAAAGAGAATGATAACTTATCATTCAAAGCTGGATATATAGACGGAGAATTCTATGATGCAGAAGCAGTAGCGGAGATTGCGGGATTACCTTCAAAAGATGATCTATTATCAATGCTATTATCTGCATTACAAGGAACAATGAGAAACCTTGCATATGCATTATCTCAAATAGCTGAATCAGCACCTGCTGATGAAGCAGCAACAACTGAAGAACCAGTTGTTGAAGAAACAGCTACTGAAGAAGTTAAAGAAGAGGAATCTGCGCCAGCAGAAGATACTTCTGAAGCAGAACAAAAAGAAGAGGAAGCAGCACCTGAAGAAGAAACAGCTGCAGAAGAATAAACAAAATAACAAAGGAGAATTATTATGGCTATTAAAGTTGAAGATTTTATTAAAGAATTAAAAGAAATGAAAGTTTCTGAGCTTAACGAATTAGTTAAAGCAATCGAAGAAGAGTTTGGAGTTACAGCAGCAGCACCTGTTGCAGTAGCAGCGGACGCAGGAGCAGCTGGAGGTTCAGCAGAAGTTAATGTTGAATTAGTATCAGCTGGTGGAAACAAAATCGCAGTTATTAAAGTTATTAGAGAAGCAATGGGATTAGCATTAATGGATGCTAAGAACTTCGCTGATAACGGTGGTGTGATTAAAGAAGGAGTTTCTCCAGAAGAAGCCGAAGAAATCATGGCTGCCTTCAAAGAAGCTGGCGCAGAAGTTGTTGCAAAGTAATTAATTACTAATTAACACAAAAGAGGATAACAAAAGTTTATCTCTCTTTTTGCTATTTATTAGCACTATTCTAAAAGGAGAATAAATGGACTATAAAAAGAAAAAATTCGGGATAGGTACTGAACGTATTAACTTCCAGAAGACAGAGGCAGATTTAGAAGTTCCAGATTTACTGGAAATTCAAACGCATGCTTTCGAAGAATTCATTACAAATGGAATCGACGAAGTATTCAATGAAATCTACCCAATCGCTTCTAAGAAGTTAAAAGTTGAATTCCTTGAAAAGAAATTACATATGCCTAAATCTGAAGAAGAAGCTGTAGAAGAAGCTAGAAACAAAGGAGCTAACTTCTCAGCTAAACTTGAGGCTAAATTTAGAATTACAAATTTAGAAACAGGGGCAAAAGTTTCAGAAGACAAAGCAGTTATTGCTTATTTACCTTTAATGACTAAAGGTGGGTCTTTCATAATCAATGGATCAGAAAGAGTTATTATCTCTCAGATCGTTAGAGCACCAGGTGTTTACTTTGAGAACATGAAAGCTTCTAGAACTCAATCTGCATCAGATGCAGCAGTTTTCAAATTAGCATCAATCATACCTTCTAGAGGAGCATGATTAGAATTTGATTACAAAGATTACAAGCTTTTAGGACAAGATCCTTCAGATATCAAGTTAAGACTTGATAAGTCTAAGAAAATTAAAGCAGCACAGCTATTCTTAGCACTAGGATTAAACAAAGAACAATTAGTTGAATTATATGGTTCACACGAATTGCTTCTTGAAACAATTTCTAAGTTAGATAAAATTAAAGCTGAAACAAAAGAAATTGAAAAAGTTTTAGTTAACTTAGATAAGAAAGCAGAACTTGAAAATATTCCTTCAAACATCATTAAAAATGAAGAAGGAACAATCGATTTCGATTCTGAAGAAAACATTAAACTTGCAAAAGATTGAATGGCTTCAGATATCGCTAGAAGAGAAATTTTCAAAATTCTAAATCCAGGTGATAGACCAACACCTGAACAAGTTAATGGATGATTATCAAACATCTTCTTCAACAAGAAGAGATATGATTTATCTAAAACAGGTAGATATAAAACAAATGACAAACTTTCACCATTCACAAGAATAGTTGGAAGATTTGCAGCCGAAGACATTAAAGTTGGAGGTAAAGTTATAATCCCTGCTGACACAGAAATTACTTTTGAATTAGCAGAGAAAATCCAAAAGGCACACGTTGACGGAAAACTAGATGCAACTCAATTAACAATCGATCCTGAAATCTTAGGTTTCATGAAAGAAGACTTAATTAAGGATGAGAAAACTCTTAAAGAGTTCACTCAAGTATCAGTAGTTAAAGTTTACGCTGACCCTAACTACAAACTTGCTATCAAGCAAGGAATTGAACCATTAGTTTCTAATGTTATTATGAACTTTAGAACAAACTATGAGTTCTTAACAATCTCAGATATACTTGCATCATTCGGATACATGTTCAATATTGAAGATGAATTACATACATACGATGATATTGATTCACTATCAAACAGAATGATCAGAACAATCAATGATTTATTAAAAAACCAATTAAGAATTGGATTAACAAGAATTGAAAGAACAATATCAGAGAAGATTAAAGCTAAAGATATTTCTGGAATTACAGTTAAATCAATAGCAAATACTAAGTTGATGGAATCTGCATTAAAAGAATTCTTCAACTCATCACAACTATCTCAATTCATGGATCAAATTAACCCATTAGCTGAGGTAGCTAACAAGAGAAGACTTACTTCATTAGGACCTGGTGGTCTTTCAAGAGATACAGCTTCACTAGTTGTTCGTGGTATTCACGATACACACTACGGAAGAATCTGTCCAATTGAAACACCTGAGGGACCAAACATCGGTCTTATCTTAAACCAAGCAATTTACTCAAGAGTAAATGAGTTTGGAATACTTGAAACACCTTACTACAAGGTTGAAGAAGGTAAAGTAATTAGAAAACCAATTTACTTAACAGCTTCAGATGAAGTTAAAAAAGTAATTTCACCAGCTAACGTTAAGATAGTTGATGGAGTAATCAAGCAAAAAGAAATTATTGCTAGATTAAATGGAGCATTCGTTTCAGTTAAACCTGAAGAAGTTAATTACATTGATGTTTCAACAAAACAAACTGTGTCTATTGCTACAGCACACATCCCATTCTTAGAGAACGATGATGCCAACCGTGCACTTATGGGTGCCAACATGCAAAGACAAGCTGTTCCACTAATTAAAGCAGAAGCACCTATTGTTGCTACTGGAGCGGAAGAGTTTTCAGGTAAAGCTGCACCAACAACTGTTAAAGCAGATGAAGCTGGTGAAGTAATTGAATCATCATCAAAGAAAATTGTTATCGTTGGAGATAATAGAACTACATATAACTTAAAGAAATTTGTTAGATCTAACCAAGGATTCTCAATTAACCAAATCCCAAGAGTTAAAGTTGGGGAAAAAGTTAAAGCAGGACAAGTTATTGCTGATGGACCATCAGTTGATAATGGAGAACTTGCTATCGGTAAGAACGTAGTTGTTGCCTTCACTACTTGAAGAGGATACAACTATGAAGATGCCATTATTATTTCTGAAAGACTTTCAAAAGAAGATGTTTATACATCAATTCATATTGAAGAGCATACAATTGAACAAAGAACAACTAAATTAGGTGCTGAAACAATTACAGCTGAAATTCCAAATGCTTCAAAAGAGTCATTAAGACACTTAGGTGAAGATGGAATCATCACTATTGGTTCAAAAGTTAAAGTTGGAGATGTTCTAGTTGGTAAAATAACTCCTAAATCAGATGAAGATTTATCTGCAGCTGAAAAGTTATTAGACTCACTATTAGGAAATAAAACAAAAAACACTAGAGATAGTTCAATGAGAGTTCCACACTCATCAGAAGGTATTGTTCAAGACATTAAAATACTTTCAAGAGAGAATGGAGACAAATTAAACGATGGTGTTGAAAAAATAATCAAAGTTTATATCGCTCAAAAACGTAAGTTAAGAGAAGGAGATAAAATGTC
Source organism: uncultured Mycoplasma sp. (assembly GCA_964445515.1). Lineage (GTDB taxonomy): Bacteria > Bacillota_I > Bacilli_A > Mycoplasmatales > Hepatoplasmataceae > Tyloplasma. Next base: position 78,236 of record CAYUKZ010000002.1, read on the forward strand.
AGGACGTCATGGAAACAAAGGTGTTGTTTCTAAGGTTCTTCCAGTTGAAGATATGCCATATCTTGAAGATGGAACACCAGTTGATGTAATGCTTAACCCACTTGGGGTTCCTTCTCGTATGAACGTTGGACAAGTGTTAGAGATTCATTTAGGAATGGCTGCCAAGAGATTAGGTCTTAAAGTTGCAACACCAATTTTTGATGGAGCAAACCAAGAAGACATTAAGAAAATGTTCAAGGAAGCAGGAATGAAAGAATCAGGTAAGTTTACACTTACAGACGGAATTACTGGTGAGAAGTTCGAAGATGACATTGCAGTTGGTGTAATGTACATGCTTAAACTTTCACACATGATTGATGATAAAATGCATGGTAGATCAATTGGGCCATACTCATTAATCACACAACAACCATTAAGAGGTAAAGCTAATAATGGTGGACAAAGATTTGGAGAGATGGAAGCATGAGCTATTGAAGCTTATGGTGCTGCGAACTTACTTCAAGAAATGATTACACTTAAATCTGATGATATTAAGGGTAGAAATGAACTTTATAACTCAATAGCTAAAGGTGGACATATGCCAACTCCTTCAATTCCTGAAGGATTCTGAGTTCTATTCTATGAACTAAGAGGTCTAGGTCTTAAGTTAGGGTTCCTTGATGAAGAAAATGAAGATGTTGAAATTGATAACAACTTATAGGAGATTGAAATAGAAATTATGGAAGAAAATAACATATTAAATATAAACGAACAAGAAGAAATCGATAACACTATCGAAATCGAAGACGGCGGAGATATTAAAAAAGTTCAAATCTCTATAGCAAACGAAGAAGACATCTTATCATGATCATCTGGAGAAGTAACAAAACCAGAAACTATTAACTATAAAACTCATAAACCTGAAAAAGACGGACTATTTGATGAAAAAATCTTTGGTCCTACAAAAGACTTTAAGTGTGCAGTCTGCGGAAAGAAACATAGAAGATCTGACGCAGGTAAAAAATGTTCTTCTTGTGGAGAAGCGGTTATTGAATCAAAAATGGCTAGAAGAAGAAAGATGGGACACATCCAATTGGCTGCCCCAGTTTCACATATTTGATTCTCTAAAGTTAACTACTCAACAATTAGACAATTATTAGGACTAAAACAAGATGAACTTGATTCAGTTCTATACTTCAGAGCTCCAATTATAATTGATGCTGGAGATTACACTGAAGTTAAAAGAGGACAAATAATTTCACAATTAAAAGCTGCTCCTATCTATAGAAAAATACTTAATGGTATTGCTAAAAAAACTAAAGATAAAGACAAGAAGCAAATTATAAGTGAAAAAATTGACCAATTATTATTAGAGGCTAACTCTAAAGAAAATAAAGAACACGGTATTGACTTCTATGAATACAACTCATTTATCACTAGATATTCTGATGATAAAAATGTTAAAGGAATTAGAATTCAATTCGGTGCTGAAGCTATTAAATACTTATTAGAGAATATTGACTTAAAAGTTGAATTACAAAAAGTTAAAAGAACTATTGCTAAGAGTAACTCAGCAGCCTCAGCTTCTTCACTATACAGAAGAGTTAAAACTATTGAATCATTCATAGTTTCAGGACAAAACCCTGGAGATATGATTATGTCAGTAATCCCAGTAATACCTGCGGATTTAAGACCATTAATTCAACTAGATGGTGGTAGACACTCAACAGTTGATTTAAATGAATTGTATAGAAGAGTTATTATTAGAAATAATAGACTAAAACAATGATTAGAAATTGGTGCACCAGATCTTATTGTTCAAAATGAGAAAAGAATGCTTCAAGAATCAGTTGATGCTCTATTTGATAATGACAGAAAACAAACATCTGTTAAAGGTAAAGATAACAGAGACCTAAAATCACTTGCTGATAACCTAAAAGGTAAGCAAGGTAGATTCAGACAAAACTTACTTGGAAAAAGAGTTGACTATTCTGGTAGATCAGTTATTGTGGTTGGACCTGAATTAAAACTTCACCAAGTAGGACTTCCAAAACAAATGGTTGTTAAACTATTTGAACCATTCATCGTTAGAAGATTAGTTGAAGAAAAGATTGTTAAGTCAATTAAACAAGCCAAGAAGTTAATTGAAGTATATGATGATAGAATTTGAACATATGCTACAGGTGTAATTAAGGAACACCCAGTGTTACTTAACCGTGCACCTACACTTCACAGACTTTCAATTCAAGCATTCGAACCAGTTATTACTTCAGGTAAAGCTATTAGACTTCACCCACTAGTAACACCTTCATTCAATGCCGATTTCGATGGAGACCAAATGGCAGTTCACGTACCATTGAGTAAAGCTGCTAAAAAAGAAGCATGAGAATTAATGCTTTCAAACAAAAACATTCTAGGACCTAAAGATGGAAAGCTAATCCTTTCACCATCACAGGATATTATTCTAGGAATGTACTACTTAACTAAAACAAAAGTTAATAACATTGGATCAAGAAGAGTTTTCTCTAACTATGACGAGTTAACTAACTTCATATTCACAAACCAAACACATATCCACTCAATCGTGGCTATGCCATTAAAAGTCTTTGGAGAAAAATTCAAAGATGAAATAGCTGAAGGAAACAAATATATTGTTTCATCAGTAGGTAGATTATTATTAAATAGAATCTTACCTGAAAACTTTGTATTTATTAATAAAGTAGATTCACAAACATTAAAAGGTGAATCAAAAGATTGAATTGTTGCATCAGCAGATAAATTACCTAAAGTATTTGAAAAAGCAGAAGCTGAATTCAAACCACTTAAAAAAGGTGATATATCTAAATTAATCGAAACTGTATTCGAAAGAAATAAAGATGAAATTGCAAACGTACTTGATGAAATTAAATCATTAGGATTTAAATATTCTATGATCTCAGGTGCTTCAATGGCTGTTTCAGATATTATTGATATAGAAACAAGAGAAGCGATTATTGCTAAAGGTGATAAATCAGTTGAAATGCTTTGAAAAATGAAGAACGAAGGTTTAATTACTGACGATCAAAGATATCAAGAAGTTCTTAAAGTTTGAGCACATGTTAGAACAGAAGTTCAAGATGAACTACAAGAAGAAATTTCAAAACACGAAGAAAACCCAGTATACATGATGATGGATTCTGGAGCCCGTGGAAATATTTCTAACTTCGTTCAACTTGCCGGTATGCGTGGGTCAATGTCAAAAGCGACTCATGAATATGCTGCTCTTAAGAGACAAGGTATTGTTATTAGATCAACAGAAGAAATTCCAATTAAATCATCATTCAAGATTGGATTAACACCATTCGAATACTTCCTATCAACTCACGGGGCTAGAAAAGGACTTTCTGATACTGCTACTAAGACAGCTGAATCAGGATATCTAACAAGACGTCTAGTTGATGCAGTTCAAAATATTAAATTAGTTGAAGAAGATTGTGGAACAAACAAAGGAACAATTGTTAGAGCCATTAAAGATACTAGAACTAATTCAGATATTGAAGGACTATTTGATAGAATCGTTGGTAGATTCCCATTAAATGATATTAAAGATGGTAATAGAATTATTGTTAGAGAATCAGAAATGATTTCTGAAGATCAAGCAAATGAAATTATCAGTTTAGGAATTACAGATGTTGAAATTAGATCAGTATTAACATGTCAATCTAAGAAAGGTATTTGTCAAAAATGTTTTGGTAAAGATCTTACTACAAATGAAGTTGTTAATATTGGTGAAGCAGTTGGTATTATATCAGCACAATCAATTGGTGAACCTGGTACACAGCTAACCATGAGAACATTCCATACAGGTGGAGTTGCTGGTGTTGCCGATATTACCCAAGGTTTCTCAAGACTTATGGAATTAGTAGATGCTAATAAAACACCTAAGTCACCAGCAGTTATTGCTGAGCAAGCAGGAACAATCGAAGATATCGTTTCAGTTAAAGAAAATAAATACGGACAACCAACTCATTATAATGTATTAGTTACAAATAAATTTGGAACTAAAGCTTATAATGTTGAATCAACACAATCATTAAGAGTTAAAAAAGGTGATGTAGTTGAATCAGGTCAAAAAATAACAGAAGGTTCAATCAAATTACAAGAATTACTTGAAATTGCAGGACCAGTTAAAACACAAAACTACTTAATAAAAGAAATTCAAAGACTATATAGACTTCAAGGTATTACTATCTCAGATAAATACATGGAAGTTATTATAAGACAAATGCTTTCTAAATATCAAATCGTTGATAATGGAGATTCTGGACTATTTGTTTCTCAAATAGTATCATCAGATGAACTAAGAATTATCAATGAGAAGCTAATTTCAGAAGGTAAGAAACCAGCGTTTGCCAAACAAATTATTCTTGGTGCAAAACCATTACCATTGCACTCAGAATCATTCTTAGCGGCTGCTTCATACCAAAGAACAGCAGATTCATTAGTAACTGCAGCTATAATTAAGAAAGTTGATCATCTAGAAGGAATTAAAGAGAATATTATTGTTGGTAACAAGATGCCAGTTGGTACTGGTATGTTAGAACCAAATGGTAAATATGACATTATAACTCCTGAATTTGAAGCAACAGCTTTCAACTACGATAAACCAATCGAAGTTGTTATCAATATAGAAGACGAAGAAAACGAATTTAAAAAAGATTTAGAAGAGTAGAAATTAAATCACTAACATTTACTTGTTAGTGATTTTTTTCTTTATAATTTATATATATGATTTATTCTAGAGAATATGTAAATATGTATTTATCAGTGAAAAAGACTCTACATACTAAAAATGTAGAGAAAGTTTCTCGTGAACAAATTAAACATATAAGTAAATCTTATGATGAAGAACTATTTAACCATTATAAGAAGATTGTATTTTTAAGATGAGCAACTGAAAACTCAGAAAACAAGCTTTCGTTTGCTAAGAGAGTTCAAAAACTAATTAATAAGCTTGATATAGAGTTAACTTCATCAGAATCAAGAGTAATTGAAGGAATAGAAGCTAGAGAATTCACTGAAAGAAGGGCTTTTAAAACAATTGAGGTTCCATATAAGGATATTTCAGAAGCTTCATTACTTCTTCAACCCCATGCTTACTTCTTTTATAAAGGGATGAGAACATATAAGAAGAGAAAATTGTTCTTTGAGAAGAAATACGATGGTGAAATATACATGACTATTAGAGAAGTAGTTCTATATGATAGGGAAAACAATAAGATCCAGGAAGTATTTCCCCATGTCGATATAATGGGTATTACATTAAGAAATGAGTATGTAGAAGTTAAGATGAGAAATGGAGAATACATATACTTTAGACATAAAGATAATGAATTAATCTATATTTCATTAAAAAGAACTGTTGCAATTAGAAATGGAGAAGGATTCCAGACTAAACAAAGAGATGAATTGCTTACAACAGAAAAAACTATTGAAACATTCTTAAATATTAATAATAATGAGAATAAAAACACAATTGAAAGAATGGTAAAAGCTAAACGTAAGAAAAAAAGATAGCCAGTTATGACTATCTTTTTTCTTACTAAATTAAGGTATAATTTAATAGATTATTATGTTTATGAATGACGAAAGAGAAATAAAAGAATTAGAATTAGGGGCTTCAACTACTGAACCTCAAGTTTCTAATGAAAATATAGATAAAAAAGAGGAAGAAAATAGAGAGACAAAACCTGCTGGATCAGGTAACAACTCATTCTACGAAAGGAAAGAAACTAAACAAGGTTCATCAGCAGTATGATATAAAGACTGAAGAGGTAAAACTCTAGGGTTATCTCTAGCTGCATTGATATTAATCGGAGCAGGAATCCCAGCAGGGATGGCTGCCGCAGGTTACTTTAATGTTCAAGATGATAGTTATGGAACAGCTAATAAAGTTGAAGGATATAAGACTGTTAAATCTGAACTTGAAAGAGCTTATGATAGAGGAATAATTTCTCATTATGAAGAAATGAAGAATGAAGGATGATTCCCATCAAACCAATATGAAAACTCTAAGAAAGAAGCAGAGAAAAACGCTTCTAATACAATTGATGATGAAAAGAAATCATTAAAAGATTCATATGGTAACACTTGAGAAGAAGAATGAGATAAATCTCTACAAGAAAAAGGATTCCATACTTCTGGAAATGGTGGAGAGGCCGAATATAAAGAGTCTCTAATTTCTTCTGCTTATGAAAATAATGTAAGATCTATTTACACAAAGAAAACTAATACATTAGAGAAAACAGAAGTTACAACTAACTATGTCTATTCATCATCATACAGTACAAAAAATAACTATCAAGTAGTAAGAAATGATAATAAAAATGAAGCTTACGATAGTTATTCATACACACCACAAGATTTAATGACTATATACTTATATTCATATCAACCAATTGTATTTAACAACTCACTTTTACCTTTCACACCAGTAGTTGGTTCTAATACTGAATCTGATATTGAAGGTAACAACATTACAATGACTAATGCTCAAGTTAAAAATGCATGAGCTTTATCAACTAAGGTTGAAAAAGATAAAGATTATGGTACAGATAACTTCGGTGGAGTTCAATCAATGAATTCTATTACATTCTCTGGACAATCATTAGGTGAAGAAGCTGATATAGCAGTATTATCTAAAATGAAAGATAATAAATTAGGTAATACAGGTAAAGAAATTAACACAATGGTTAATTCTGCATTCTCTGCTAGTGGATTAGGAACAATTTCTTCTTCATCAATCGATTATATGGATGAAGATCAAGTTAAGAAATTCGCTGATTCATTAGAATCTTCTTTAGCTGCTAAAAACATTTTAAATAAGGTTGATGCTTCAGGTTCAACATCAGATAAAAGAGTTTATGGTGTAGGAGGAATAATTCCTGACACTATTTCATTCGTTTCTACTAATGGATTAAACAACATTGGTGTTGAAATATATGGAACAGACCTATTATTAGAATCATTAAACGAACAAGCTAAGGATCCAGATGCAAGAGACTTCGATATTTGAAGTTCATATACTAATTGAGTTACAAGCTCATTTAAATATATTACAATCTTAGATTACTTTACAGATTTAAATGACGAAAACAATAAATCATGATTTACTTATGATAGTTCACAGAAAGTAACAGGTTTAAACTTAAAAGCAAATGATAAATTAAACGAGTTTATTGATGAAGTTAACAATAAAAACGAAGACTTAACAATTAGTCAAGATGATTTAAAGAATGTATTAATTTCAGATATATCTTTAGATAACTTGAACTCAATATCAACTTCATACAACGAAGCAAAATCATTTGCTAAAGTTCATGAAAATTACTATGCAAGTTTTGATACAGTTAAGGGAGATATTCTTGACTTCACAAGTTCAACTAATCTTGCAAAGTTCACAGAAAATAACTTCTGAACACAAATTAACAATAAAAAACAAAATGAGGTTATTCTTAAAGGAGGTGACCAATAATGGCAAGTAACAAGAAATGAATTGTAGCCGGTTCTATTACATTATTAATAGTATTCGGTGTTTCAATGGGTACTGGTGCCATAATTGGTGCTACAACAAAAGATGATCCTTCATACATCAAGATGAGTATTGGAGATAATACAATTAAACTTGATGATTGAGAATTAGGAACAAAAGATTCTTCAGATGCTGAAAAAGCTTCTATTCTAGAAGAATACTTCTATCAAAAATCTATAGAAGAATTAGCAAAAGAAAATGATGATTGAAATAGACCTCATTCATTATTAAACATTAATGAAGAAGAATTATTAAACTCATTCGTTAAAGTTAAATTTATAAACGATACACAAACTTCATCAGTATTTGAATACTTAAATTCAATGGTATCAACTTCAAATAAACCAGGAGATTTAATTAAATTAATAGCTGAATTAAAAGGTGTTGTTGGTACAACTGGAACATATAACTATTTAGAGATTACAGGACTACAACTTTTACAAGATTCAGCATATAGCGATTTAGTAGAACATATCTACTTAACACTAAGTGATGATGTTTCATATTTAAAAGAAGTATACAAAGAAATGTATTCATACTTCTACTTATGACAATCACCAGTTCAATCTAAAACATATGACACTATCTTAACAAGAGAGTTAGTATACTCTTCACCTTCATTAGTATCTGAAATGGATATGGATGCAAGTGAGTTATGAGGACTTAACTTATCTGATGATGCTAACTATAAGACATTATCATCAGTTGAAAGTACAGATCCTAAAGTGACTTCATCAGATTGAAACACAATGTTCGATACATTTGCTTCAACAAATGTAATAACTGATCAAACAACACAAGATGATCAATTAGTCTTAGGTTCAGTTGAAGGATTCAAAGGATTCAAAGGAATTCAATTTGGTACTTCTGCTGGTTCATTAGTTGGAGACGATTGAACAAAATGAGATAACACTTGAGATACATCAGTTGATGGAGAAACTAAGGTTGCTTCATATTCAAATGAAGAAGTATTAACAAATGCTAACTACTATGTTTCATCTGTTAAATACGCACCAGGTGAAGGAGCTATAATTAAATCTGATTCAGACTCATCAGGAGGAGAAGAATCTCCAGATGAAGGAACAGCATATACATATGCTTATTCACAACTATATCCATTCAAATTTACTAACAATGGAAAGAATACATATTCATTATTCGCTAATGGAGACTCATCAGCATATAAAGCAACAGATGATTCAGCAACAGCAGATAACTATATATTTGATTTATGATTTGGAGATTACTCTCTAGCAGGTGAAATATATACTGTTGAGTCTATATTAAAACATAAAGACTCATTAGTTAATGCATCAATGAACTATTGAAAAGATAATGGATTCTATATTGAACTATCTGGTTCTTACGAGGAAGATCTTGCTTCATTCCTACCTACAGAAATATTATTAGATAACTAGAGGGGTGTTGAGAATGAAGAAAGAAACAAAAGTACAAGACAGAAATGGTTCAGAAAGAATAATCAAGCGTAATAAGATTAAGATTGCAATTATTGTAGTAGGAGTTTTATTACTAGTTACATTAATTGGTGTAGCAATATACTTCATTGTTGAAGCAACAAAGAAATATGATTATAAAATAGATGGAATAGAAATGAAAGCTGATATCGATGATGTTAGAAATGACATTCTTGATAATCAAGAAGGTGAAGAAGTTGGAATATTCTTCTATCAAGAAGATAATACAACAGCCAACTACTTAATGAGAGGTAAACAAGTTTATGGCGATGGAGAGAATGGTTCAGGACCTCTATCAATGAAAATGTCAGAAACTAAAGATGATATTACTTGATATGGAGTAAACATAGATGACTATGATTACTTAATAGAAGAGTTATTCACTACTTCTACAGGAGATAAAACTTCACCATACATGTTCTATGAACAATTTGAGTATTTAGCTACTCAAGATAGAGAACAAGATATATGATATATATCAAATCTTAACTATTCAGATGCATCAGATAATCAATTTGATATATCAGATACTAGTTCACATTCAAATCCAACATTTGATGTTCACTATAACACTTCAATAGATAAACCTAAAGATTACGAAACAGTTGATGTAGTTATGAATGATGGTTCTTCATCAGAAGATGATACTAATTCAACTTCATGATCACCATGAGAACCTAAATCAGGAACAACTATGCTGTTCAACGGAACTCTACTTACTTCAATAGTAGATGGTTGAACATTACCACCAGACTCAGATGACGATATGTCTGATACTGAGACTAGTGAAACAATTAGTAATACACTTAGAGATATTATTGATGAGTTAATTGACCACAATAACACATTATAAAAGACACAAAAGTGTCTTTTTTTATATGAAAATTAGGAGTATAATTTAAATATGGAAAAAAGTATATTTGAGTTAATAATCAATGGAGAAATTCCTTCATTAAAGGTTTATGAAGATGATAATTTCATTGCCATTCTAGATATTCAACCAAAACAAAAGGGACACACACTATTAATCCCTAAATTGAAAAGAGAAAACATTTTAGAAGAGACTGAAATTGTAATAAATTCAATAATGAGTAAAGGAATTGAGCTTGCTAAGCAAATAAAAGAAAACTTAGGAGCTTCAGGAATTAAATTTGTAATAAATAACGGTAAAGAAGCAGGACAAGAAGTCTTTCATACCCATTTACATATAATTCCTTACTATGAAAACGAAGTAGAGAAAGTAAATAACGAAGAAGTATTAAAGGAGATTTTAAAATAATGGAAAAAAGAATAATAGACAGCTCTGTAAAGAATGATTTTAAGTTCTTAAGAGACAATCCACAAATAACATACTTAAATTCTTCATCAACTTCATTAAAACTTGATTCAGTATTTGAAAAAATGATGGATGTATACCAAAATAGAGAAACAACTCTTGGTAGGTCTACTCTTGAAACAGGTTTTGATAATAAAGTTGATGTTGAAGCAACATTCAAAGCTGTAGCTAAACATATGAATGCAGATTCTAGAGATATTTTATTAACATATGGAACAACATATGCAATAAATAGAATTGCATTCAAAGTAATTAGTGAATTAGAAGATGGTGATGAAATAATATTAGGTACAATGGAACATGCAGCTAATATAATCACATGATTTAAGACAGCTGAAGAACTTAAAAAGAAAATTAAGTTTACTTACTACCCAATTACTAATAAATTTGAAGTTGATTATGATAAATTAAAAGAAATCATTAATGAGAAAACGAAATTAATAGCAGTAGCTCATGTTTATAATACAGTTGGTACAAAAAATGACTTAGCAAAAGTTAGGGAAGCAGTTGGACCTGAAGTAAAAATCTTTGTAGACGGAGCACAAGCTATTTCTCATGTTAAGATTGACGTTGAACAAGGTAAAGTTGATTATTATGTCTTTGGTGGACATAAAGGATTTGCACCTTATGGAGTTGGGTTTGCATTTATTAGAAATCTTTATGATTTAAAAGAACCTCTTCAATTTGGTGGGGGTATTGATCAAACTTACACACAAGATGATGTTGTTTATAAAACTGGTAAACAAAAATATCTTGCAGGAACTATGGATGTACCTGGAGTAATCGCTTTTAAAGAGGCAATTGATTATATAGAGTCATTTGGTATTGAGCAAATAGAAGAATATAACTTTGGTCTTAAATTATATGCAGAAGAACAAATTAAAAAAGAGATACCTTCTGCTAGAATAATTAACGAAGGATTAAGAAGTCCAAATCTATTCTTTGAAATAGATAAAGTAGCAGCAGAAGATGTTGGATATCACTTAGGACAAGATAATATATCATTAAGAACAGGAGCAGCCTGTGTTAAGATAACAAATGGTTCTTATGAGCCATATAAAGCCATTAGAGCTTCGTTCCACATTTATAATAATAAAGAAGACGTTGATAAATTAGTGGCTTCATTAAAAACAGGAGGGGATTTCATAGATGCATTATTCAAAAAGAGACCTGCTTCACCAATATGCAACGAATCCTAAGCATAAAGGACTAACAGAAGAACAAAAAGCAAAGTCAGTATTTGCTAATGTTGATTCTTGTGAAGATAACTTCAATATATATATTGAAAAAGAAGGTGATATAGTTAAGACTGCCAGATTTGATGGTACAGGTTGTGCTATATCAACAGCTTCTACAGATATAATATTAAATATTATAGAAGGTAAACATATTGATGAAATAAGTAATATAATTAATATGTACGAAGACTTCCTTGATGGGAAGATTAAAACAACAAACAATGAATTATTAGATATATTTGAAATAATACAACAACACAGATCAAGAAGGAAGTGTGCAGTTGTAGCATTACAAACAATAAGAGAGGAAATTAAATAATGGAGAATATTTTAAAATTAAATTTTGACTATTCTAAAGTAACAAGCGAACAAAAAGCTACTTACTCAGAAAAAGTTAAAGAGATTCACGAAATTATTAGAAACAGAACTGGAGAAGGTAATGAATTTATGGATTGATTATCATGACCAGTAGATTATGACAAGGAAGAACTTGCAAACATAATCTCAAAAGCAAAATGAATGAAAGAAGAAGGAATTGAAACATTACTAGTTATTGGTATTGGTGGTTCATTCCTTGGTGCTCAATCAGCAATTGATTTCATTAAAGGTAAAATGAACAAGCAAGATGAAATTATCTTTGCTGGTATCAATATGTCTGCTTCACATGTTAAACAAATTGAAAAGAAACTTGAAGGTAAGAAGTGAGGTATCTGTGTTATTTCTAAATCAGGAACAACACTTGAACCAGCACTATCATTCAGACATTTCAAAGGTTTATTAGAAGCAAAAGAAGGTATTGAAAAAGCTAAAGACTATATTGTAGCTGTTACAGATGGTAACAAAGGTGCGTTAAAGACTTTAGCAGATAACAAAGGTTATTCAACATACGTAGTTCCAGATGGAATTGGTGGAAGATTCTCAGGAACTACTCCTGTAGGAACATTCCCAATGGCTTTTGCTGGAATAGATGTAGAAGCTGTTCTTAAAGGTACAGCAAAAGCAATGGAAGACTTAGCTGGAATTGAAAATAACCCAGCTTATGAATATGCTCTAACTAGATTTATCTTAAATAAAGAACAAAATAAAGTGTTAGAGATATTTACAACTTATGACTTTGATCTTGATATGTTAGCTGAATGATGAAAACAATTATTCGGTGAATCAGAAGGAAAAGATCTTAAAGGAATTATGCCTTCATCAGTTGCATACTCAAGAGACTTACACTCATTAGGACAAATTGTTCAAGATGGAGTACAAAACTTCTTAGAAACAACATTATGAATCGAAGAAGACCATGATGTAGTTAAAGTTCAAGAAGATGAATCAAATCTAGATGGATTAAACTACTTAACAGGTAAAACATTCCATGAGATTAACAAGAAAGCTTTTGATGGAGTTCTTAAAGCTCACTACGAAGGTGGAGGAACACCTAATATTATAATGACACTTAAAGATAAGTCAGAAGAATCTCTAGGTTACTTATGATACTTCTTCTTTATATCAGTTACAATGTCAGGATACTTATTAGGAGTTAATCCATTTAACCAACCTGGTGTAGAACTATATAAAGAAAACATGTTTAATAATTTAAAAGGAGAATAGGCAATAGATGCCTATTTTTTATTGTAAAAAAAGACTTCTAAATGAAGTCTGAAATAGTATATTCACTTTTCTTTCTATCATAACGATGAATCAAAGTATCATTAACTAGTATTTTATTTCTTTTAATTGAATTAGTAGCCATTATATAAATGAATTTTGTATTCTCAACTCTTTTAGAAATCTTATTCATCTCAAATCCTTCTTCAACATGAATGATTTTTCCATCTCAGTTTACTCAAACAAGATCCAATGGTTCACTCATACCGAATGAAGCAAAATTAGGTTCATTATAAGTAAAGAATACATTAGTTTCCTTAATCTCTGGTGATTTAGCTATTAAGTTTATATACTCTTTAAAGCCTTTTACCCTTTGACCAATGAATTTTATTCTTTCACCATTATGAACCAAATAATATTTTCTGTTTTTAGTAAATTTAATTAACCTATTAAACATATATCTATATTATATAACAACAAATACTTGATATAATATATATAACAAAAAGAAAGAGGTAATTATTATGGCAGGACATTCAAAATGAGCTAATATTAAACATAAAAAAGGTGCTCAAGATGCAAAAAGAGGAAAGATATTCCAAAAGATAACTAAAGAAATGCAAATTGCAATTAAAGAGGGTGGAGCAGATCCAGAAATGAACCCTAAATTAAGATTGGTAATAGAAAAAGCTAAAGCAGCTAATATGCCAAACGATAATATTGCAAGAACATTATCAAAAGCTGACAAAGATACATCTAACTGACAAGAAATAACTTATGAAGGTTATGGACCTGGTGGAGTTGCTGTTCTAGTTAACTGTTTAACTGATAATATCAATAGAACAGCAGCTTCTGTTAAATCAGACTTTAACAAAGGTAATGGTAATCTTGGTACTAATGGATCAGTTTCTTATTTATTCGAAACTAAAGGTGTATTAGTTCTTGATTCTGAAAAATATGATGCAGACGAAGTAATGATGATTGCTTTAGATGCCAATGTTCTTGATGTTAGAGATGAAGATGGAGTTATTGTTATTGAAACAGAACCATCATCATTCATTTCAGTTAAAGAACACTTAGAAACAAATAATATAGACGAATTCTTAAAATCAGAAGTTTCAAGAGTTGCATCATCATTAATAGACCTAGATGATGATACTCAAGATAAGTTAGATAGACTTATAGATAAACTTGAAGATAATGATGACGTTCAAGACGTTTATACTAATGCTAAATAAGACAAAATGTCTTATTTTTTTATATATAATTATATTAATTATGGAATTTATGAAACTTTCATTACAACGTGTATTATTAAATCTTAAATCTCTAGGAACATACCCATTAGTTATATTCCTAGGTATTTTAATTCCAACACTTTTCTGTTTAGCATCAACAATAATACTACCTATAGAATATAACTTTGGATTAGTTATAGGTATAGTAAGTATGTTAATAGGATTTGTTGTTTATGGAACAGTAGCAGGTTCATTTAGAAGATCTACATTAAACAAAAACACTAATTTAACAGTAGCTGTTAGATGAGTTGATAATTTAGCAACTTTATTAACAATGATTATCTTAACAGTTATCGTTGCTACATATGCAATACTGTTTATTATCTTCTTAAATGAAACTGGAGGACTATTATTAAGATTCGGTGAATCTCATGAAGCTATATATTCTAGAGATGAGAATGTTGACTTCTTTAAGGAATTAGGATTTGCAAATATATACTATAATATCTTATTAATATCAGTAATTACATATTCAATGTCATATTTATTCCAAGGTTTCTTTGATTCAGATATTATGTTCTTCTCATTAGCATTAGTAATGGTACTTCTATTTGCTTTATTTGGATCAACATTAAATAATTACTTTGAATTCTCAAGAGATACACATAATATCGAATGAGCAACTTACTTAATGATGCCTGAAAGCTTCTATGTACCTTCATTATTATTCCCATTCTATGTACCTTCACAGTTCTTAAGGCTACAAGGTGACTCAATACTACATGATGGTAATCCAAAGGACATTTGAGTTTGATTAAATGGTGTAGAACATGCATGAAGATATAACTTAATGTGATTCGTACCATATATTCATATATTTGGTTGATGAACATTAGGGTTTATATATAAAATATTCAAACCTAATGGAACATAGGATATACAACAACGTTGTATTTAAAGTTTAAATAAAGATAAGGAGTATAATTTAAATATGGAATTACAAATACTATTAAATTTAATACTAATATTCATATTACCTTTACCAGGTATTATAATAGCAGGTATTAATGAAAAAAAAGGTGCCCCAATGAAGGCAATAATTGTGTTTACACAACCTAGTGGAAATAAAGTGCAAACACAAATTGATGCAGCTAATTGATCTTGAACGGTATATCTGTTTAGAGGTTGAGCATTACTGTTTAGAGGACAATTTATGGAGTTCTTAATCTTATTCCTAGCAGGAATATTATTAGAAACACCAGGACTTGCATTATTATTAACAGCTGCAACCGGAGTTGGAACATCAGTTGCTATGGAGTTAACTCTTGGAATCATTCTTATATGTATGTATTCAGCTATTACATCATATTATGTAGCCTATGCAAATAGAAATAGATTAAGAATGCTTATAGCAAGAGGATATAATGTTACATTAACTCCAAATCTTGGTGAACTATATAAATTCTTAGGAATAATACAACCAGTAGGTCAACAAGAATTAAAACCTAATCAAAGAGCAGGAGAATCACATACATATGTGGTACCTGAGAAACAAGAAGAAGAGGAAGAAGATTATTCAACTCTAACAGTTCATGATTTAAAACTATTACTTAAATCAGAAGGGGTTCCATTCAATTCAAGCGCAACTAAAAAGCAACTACTTGAATTAGTTGATGAACATATAAAGAAAAAATAATTGCCAATGGCAATTATTTTTTATTTGTTATAGTACTCTACTAATAGAGCTTCGTTAATTTGTCCTGACAACTCTGTTCTTTCAGGAACTCTTTCATATTTACCTTTCATTGATGCTTGATCAAATGAAACGAAGTCAACTTTTCTTGTTTTTTCAATGTTATCCTTCATGAAGAAATTGTTTTTAGTTTTTTCTCTAACTTCAATTTCATCACCTGGTTTTACTCAGTATGAAGGGATATCTACTTTTTTACCATTTACTAAAATGTGTCCGTGGTTTACGAATTGTCTAGCTTGTCTTCTTGTGTTAGCAATACCAGTTCTGTAAATTATATTATCTAATCTTGATTCTAAAGCTATTAATAGGTTTTCACCTAGAACACCATGCATTTTAGTTGCTTTGGCGAAAGTATTTCTAAGTTGTCTTTCTGATAAACCATACATGAATCTAACTTTTTGTTTTTCATATAAATGTTCACCATAGTTTGAAAGTTTTTGGTGCTTAGCACCATGTTGTCCAGGAGCAGTTGTTCTCTTTTTACCTTTTAGAAACTCTTTGTTGTTTTCTAAAATAGAGAATTTAAGTCTTCTAGCCTTTCTATTATTAGGCCCTGTATATCTTGACATATTGTCTCCTTTATTGTTTTATTTGCACAAAACCTTATTCCTTACTTATATTGATCACGTTAATGCTTTCGGCTTTACAGCTTGCCTATTTACAACGCTAATTAAAGTCAGTAATCACATAATAAATAATAATAAGTGCTGATTTATGCACTAATATTATACCCTAATTGGTAAAATTATAGTGTATGGATATTATATTAATACTATTTATAGTGATAGGAACATTTATATTTCTTTTAATATTAGGGGTTATTGTAACTACTTGAGAAAGAAGTAATAAAGTTAGAAAGCTTAAGGAGAACTTAAGTTTCTTTCCTCCTGATAAACTTAAGAGTAGACTTGAAATGTACAAGAATGAAGTTAAGTTAAACGAGGAAATAAGTGAATTAGAGACAAGAATGGATGGTCTTGAGAAAAGGGAGTACTTAAAGATAACTAAGTTATTAAAAGAGATGCAATTACTTGCTACTCCAATTAAATTCTTTTCGTTTATAGCTTATAGACAAGCTTATATTCAAATATTTGAATTGATTTCAAGATATGAAAAAGAATATCTTGAAGTTAGATTCATCCTTTTTGATTTAACAGCTGATATTGAGATAGAAAAAGCTATATTAAAGAAACTTAAAGATCAAACTGCTCAATTAGCAGAAACAATTGATTATTCTCCAATAGAAAGAATTAGTTCTTCTAGAAAACTTGAAGGTAAGATGACTAGATTAAGACAATCTCTTAAGAAGTTAGAAGATATGATCGAAGAACAAGCTAAACACTTATCAAATGAGTTCATTGAATCAGAAGAGAAGATAAGTAAAGCTATTGTTTCAATTGCTAATGATGTTGATTTCATGAATCAACACATTAAACACCTTACTCAAGACTTAAAAGTTCCTTTTACAAATATTGTTGATACTTATCAAAAGCATAAAGCTGTGCTTACAGAGTTGAATCCTCAAGTAACTTCATTTACAGCATCAATTAACCAAGTTAAGAAAGCTATAAATGAAGATATAGATAACCTTAAGATAAAAGATGCCACTAAGAACATGGAAATACTTGATGATTTAGTTAATAAACTATATCTTCTAATTAACTCTAATGTTGATTATGCAAAATTTAACTTTACTAACGATAAAATACCTTTAGAGTTATTAAAATTCGTAAAAGATAATCATGGTCTGTTCACATCTGAGATTAGAAGACATAGATTACAAAATGAACAGACAAGATTGTTATATGTTGAAGATGCATATAAAGAATTTGAAGAAGCAATTAATAAATATGAGTTAGAAAAGTTAAATCAATTTAACAAACATGCTCCTGATGGTATTCACCAACTATTCATGAATACAATTAGAGCTTATGATGCATACATCATAGTTGTATTGGATAATGTTAGAGATATCTCTGAAGTAAATGCTTCTACAAATGAAGTAAATATGATTATTGCTAAGATGAATACTTCATTATTACAAGTGGAACATAATATTAAGAGTATTGATGGATTATATAGAGAACAATTCGAAAAAGAAAAAGAAGAGTTACAAAATAAAGTTAAGATACTTAGAGATAACTTCAAGGAAAATACTAGACTTGTTGATAATAAGTCATATGAGATAATTAATAAGATAACTAAACAAGTAGATGATCTTGTTGAGAAATCAAAAGGAGCTGCATTCAAGCTATTTTTCCTTAAAGAGTCAATAATGTACTTAAATAGATTTAAGGGAACAAATAAAAATCTAGATTTAATGATTGAATCTGTATCTGAATCATTCAATGAAGAGAAACATACAGAGTCATTAAGAAAAGTAAAAGAAATAATAGAAATATATGGAATCAAATAAATACATAGTTGTTAAATTTTCTGAATTAAGTTTAAAAGGGGGGAACAAGAAAGAGTTCGTCTCTACTTTATTTAGAAACATAAAGCAAAAGTTAGAAGATAAAGGAATAATTGCTGAAGTTAAAACAGGAAGAGATAAAATAGAGATATGATCTAATGAACAATTAGATAAAGTTCCTGCTGCATTAGATGAAGTTGTAGGAATATCTCTATACTCTCATGTTATTGAGTGTGAACCTAGTAAAGAAGTAATCGAAAGTATAATAGAAAAAGAATTACTAGGTAAAGTTAATGGACAAAAGTTTAGAGTATCAGCAAAACTAATCAATAATGATTTATTTGCTGATAAAGAAGATATGATTAAGTGATTAGCATGAGTAGGAACTCATATGTTAGATATGAAAATCAATCTTAAAGACTATGACTTTGATCTTAATGTAAGAATAGAAGATAAAAAGGCAACTTTAACATTAGATAAGCATGTAGGTATATATGGATTACCAGCAGGAGCTAATGGTAAAGCCTTAGTTTTACTATCAGGTGGTATTGATTCGCCTGTAGCGGCCTATAAGACTATTACAAGAGGAATGAATGTATCATTCATTACATTCTTAACTCCAAGAACTTCTGAATCAGAAACAATTGCTAAGATAAGAGACTTAGCCAAGACAGTTGATAAGTATAATGGTAAGCATGGTAAGTTATTTATCGTTAACTTTGAAAGAGTTCAAGAAAGAATTATGCAACTTGAAGACTCTTCATACAGAATTACATTACTAAGAAGATACTTTATGAGATTTGCTCATCTAGTATCTAAGTTTAACAAGTATAAATTTGTTATAACTGGAGATTCATTAGGACAAGTTGCTTCACAGACACCTGAATCAATGACAATGATTGATAATGCAACTGAACAATTAATCGTAAGACCTTTAGTATCTAGTTCAAAAAATGAGATAATTAAGATAGCAGAGGAAATTGGTACTTATGAGATATCTATAAGACCAGGTGATGACATGTGTTCAGCATTTACTCCTAAGAATCCTATTATATTCCCTAAAAAGTATATGGTTGAAAAACTAGAAGCTGAATTAGGTGAAATGGATGAATTGCTAAAATCAGTATTTAACGAAGATACAAGAATTATAGATTTAAAGGATATATAAATATGAAAAAAGAATTATTAACACAAATAAAAAAATATAACACTATCATAATCCATAGACACCAAAGACCTGATGGAGATGCATTAGGATCTCAATTCGGATTAAAGGAAATTATTAATGAAAAGTTTCCTGAAAAGAAAGTTTTAGTTGTAGGAGACTTAAAAGAGTTTAAAGAACATTCAATTAAGAATATCTTTAAACAAGAATTCAACGATGTTGATGAGAAAGACTATGATAAAGCATTATCAATAGTTGTAGATACAGCTAATGTAGAAAGAATTGAAGGAAGTGATTTCTATAGAGGAGATGTTGTATTTAAAATAGATCACCATGTTTCAGCAGAAGAGTTTGGTAACTATGAATGAATAGAAACTAAAGCTTCATCTACATGTGAAATGATTACTAGATGAGCAAGAGAAAATAAATTAACAATATCTAAAAAAGCAGCCAAGTATTTAATGACTGGTATGGTTACAGATACAGGTAGATTTATGTTCAACTCAGTTACTAAAGAAACATTTGAGGAAGCACATCATTTAATGGTTAGTGGAGCTAAATTATATAAAATAGCAAACGCATTAAATGATAGAAACCTTCCATTTATAAGAATTCAAGGATATGTATTAAGTAATCTTGAATTCTCAAACGGAGTAGCATACTTCCAACTTCCTAAAGGAATGGAGAAGAAGTTTAAAGTTGATTACAGCACAGCTTCTTCATTAGTATTCTTACTTATGTCATTCACAGAAGCAAACTATGCAGTTTATTCTTCATATGATAGTAAGAATCATATTTGAAAAGGATCATTAAGATCAAGAAAGAAACCAATCAATGAATTGGCAGAGAAATACGATGGTGGAGGTCATGAGATGGCAGCCGGATTCAAATACAAAGATAAAAAAGAGTTTGCAAACATAGTTGCAGAACTTAAAAAACTAGCTAAATAATGAAAAATCCAAATCTTTTTACTAGATCATCATATACATTTTTTAATTCATTACTTAAAGTTAAAGATATAGTTAACTTATCAATAAGTAATGGTTTTTCTAATGCCTTTTTGATAGATAGAAACATAATGTATGGAACAGCAGAGTTCATGTCTCTATGTAAAAAGAATGGGATTAAACCAATCGTAGGATTGGAAGTTAAAGTTGAAGGATATCATAAGATATTAGTAGCTAAAAACAATAGAGGTTATAGAGAGTTACTAAAAATATCTTCTGATATTCAACTTGGTGAGATACAAGGAGAATTTAAAGTAAGTGATAACTTATTTGTAGTTGATACTTTCATTAAACCAGTGCTTTACAAAACAAAAGATGATATTAAAGCACTGATTGATTTCAATTCAGTGTCAGGAAAAGAGTTTGAAGAGAAATCAACACACTTCTTATCAAGAGAAGAGTTTGAATCTCTATATGGATTCTCAATGTTATCTGAAGTTGATACTTTAATAGATGAAGTTTACATCGATATTAAAGAAGAGAAGAATGTATTACCCACATTCCACATTAATGGAGAGAAAGTTAATGGTGGAGAGTATCTAGAGAATACATTAAAGTTAAAACTTAAAGATTTACTTAACTCAAATAAGAATTTAGATAGACAAAAGTATATTGATAGAACTTCATTTGAGTTAAAAGTTATCTCAAGTATGAAATTTGAGAATTATTTCTTAATAGTTGCAGATATTATTAACTGAGCTAAAGAAAATGGAATAGTTGTAGGACCAGGAAGAGGATCAGCTCCAGGTTCTTTAATTTCATATCTATTAGGAATAACAACTATTGATCCAGTAGAGAATAATTTACTATTTGAGAGATTCTTAAACCCAGAAAGAATATCAATGCCTGATATTGATATTGATTTTGAGGATGAAAGAAGAGATGAAGTAATAGAATATATAGCTGATAAGTACGGAAGACAAAATGTAGCTCAAATTATTACATTCCAAACTCTTAAAGCTAGAATGTCATTTAAAGATGTTGCTAGAATCAGAGGATTATCAGCTACTGAAGCTAATTCAATAACTAAACTAATACCTGAAGACCTAACTTTAGAAGAAGCTTATTCAAAATCTAAAACATTTGCTGCTAAAATAGATTCAACGCAAATGTTGAAAGATATATTTGAATCAGCTAAATTAATAGAAGGTCTTCCTAGACAATATTCAACTCATGCAGCTGGAGTGGTTCTATCTGATGAACCTATTTCTTCTTCTGTTCCTGTACAAAAGGGATATGGAGATATATTGCAAACTCAATATTCAATGGATTACATGGAATACAATGGTTTATTAAAGATTGATATTCTAGGATTAAGAAATTTATCTTTATTAAAAGAAATTCTTTCTAATGTTAAAGAATCTAAGAACATTGAAATTGAATTAGATAAGATATCATTTGACGATGAACAAGTTTATTCAATGTTAGCTCAAGGTAAGACATCTGGAATATTCCAACTTGAATCTCCAGGGATGAAAACTTCATTAAAAGATATTCAAGTATCTAAATTTGAAGAAGTAGTAGCAGTTACATCTCTATTCAGACCAGGACCTATGAAAATGATTCCTGAATTCGCTTCTAGAAAGAGAGGTGAAAGTAAACCTGAATACATTAATGATAGTATCAAGGAAATACTTGAACCTACATATGGAATAATTGTTTACCAAGAACAAATTATGCAATTAGTACAAGCTGTTGCAGGTTTCTCATTAGCAAAAGCTGATACTCTAAGAAGAGCTATTGGTAAAAAAGATTTAGATCTACTTGAATCATTAAAAGAAGACTTCTTCAAAGGTGGATTAGCTAATGGATATCAAGAAAAAGATATAAATGAAATGTATGAGCTAATCCATGAGTTCTCTAACTATGGATTTAATAGATCTCATGCTTTTGCATATACAGTTATTTCATATTGACTATCATGAATTAAAGTTAATTACCCAATGGAGTTTATGACAGCGTTATTAAACTCTGTAATTGGTAATGCAAACAAAACTTCTGAATATATATTTGAATTAAAAGACTATGGATTCAAAATTAAGGAACCATCAATACTTAAATCATCATCTGACTATAAAGTTATTGATGGTGAGATTTATACAGGTCTAAGAACTATTAAAGGAATAGGTGAATCTGTAATTAAATCAATTAATAAGTTACAAGAAGTATATTCTATTAAAGAAGGATTCACAAACTTCTTTGTTAAAGCTGAAGAGACAGGAGTTTCACATTCAGCATTAACTATTCTAATTAAAGCAGGAGCTTTATCTATGTTTGGTTACAACAAAGAAACATTATTATCTATGTTACCAAAGATAGAAGAATACTTAAAGATGATAAGAGTCAAAAATGGAGATGAAATTACATATAAGGTTGGGCTTGTTCCAGAACCTGGTGTAATTGAAATTGAAAGTACCAAAGAGGATGAATACTTTGTAGAAGTAATGGGATTCTCAATGGAGAAAGATGGTCTAGTAGATGAATTTAAGACTATCGAAAGTAAATTAAAGATAGATTCATCTACTATGGATAATCTAATCCAAGATCAAAAGGTTGAATTTGTAGGTGATATTGTTTCAGTAAGAAAGATTACTACAAAGACAGGAAAAGATATGGCCTTCTTATCATTAAGTAATGGTCAAAAGAAAATATCTGCTACTTTATGACCAACAGTATATGATAAATACATAGATCTATTGAAACCTTCAACTAGACTTGTGTTTTTTGGTACTGTTGATTTAAAAAGAGGAGAAACTATTATAATTAATAAGATGGAGGTAATAGAATAATGGGAAAAGTATTATTAATTGATGGAAATGCTTTAATGTATAAGTCATTCTTTGCTTCTGCTTTCTTACTTGAGAAAGGTGAAGGGTTTGA
>CAYUKZ010000002.1:101988-107908 GCA_964445515.1 uncultured Mycoplasma sp.
TGTATAAGTCATTCTTTGCTTCTGCTTTCTTACTTGAGAAAGGTGAAGGGTTTGACGATAGGGGAAACCCAGTAAATGCCTTAAGAACTTTCTCTACAATGATGTTAAATCTAACAGAAATGTTCGAAGGACATAAAATGCTAGTAGCATTCGATGCTAAAGGTGTAAACACTTATAGGAATGAATATGATTTCTATAAGGCAGGTAGATCTAAGATGCCTGCAGAATTAATTTATCAAAAACCATTGATAGAAGAGTTACTAGACTATGCAGGAATTGAGAAATATTCTTCTCAAGATTATGAAGCTGATGATGTAATAGGTATATTATCAAAGAGATTCTCTGAAGAAGGTAAAGAAGTAGATATTATTACTTCTGATAAAGACCTATTACAGTTAGTTGATGAAAATGTAAGAGTACATATCTCTAAAACAGGTGTTTCAGAGATGATAGAGTACAATCTTGATAACTTCGCTGATTTATATTATGGATTAAACCCATCTCAAGTAATTGATATGAAAGGTATTATGGGAGATAGCTCTGATAATTTACCTGGAATCAAAGGGATAGGTGAAAAAGGAGCAGTTAAGTTATTACAAGAGTATGGTTGCTTAGAAAAAGTAATAGATTCACAAGAAGACTTTACTCCTGGATTAATGAATAAGATTATCGAAGGTAAAGAAATGGGAATCTTATGTAAAAAGATAGCAACAATTATGACTGATGGTGAATTAGATATTCAATTCGAACAATTAACAATAGGTCCTATGAGTAAAAGTGATTTAATCATGTTCTTAAGAGGAAATTCTATTCACAACTTAGCAAATAGACTGGAGAAAAAATGATCATAGCAATAGTAGGAGCACCATTATCAGGTAAAACAACTTTATTAAAGAGATTACAAGAAAATGGAGCCAGAGTATTTTCAGCGGATAGCTTTGTTGCAGGTATTTACAAACAAGGTCAAGAAGGATATGAACTTATCAAAGAACAACTTGGAGAAGAGTTTGTAAATCCTAACGAAGTTAACAGAAGAGCTGTAGCAGAATGAATAGCAGAAGATGAATCTAACTTAAATAAGTTAAATGAGATGATTCATCCTCTTATATTCAACTACCTTGAAGGTAAAGATAACTTTATAGCTGAGTTACCTATAGTAAGTAACTCACATATAAAGTTTAAGTATGATAAACTTTTATTAGTTAAGGCTAATGATGAAACAATGATTGAAAGATTTAATAATTCTAAGTTAAGAAACCCAGAATTTATTAAAAAGATCATTGAAGATTGAAATAATGAAATAGATTACGATATTGTAGTTGATACAACAAATGGTATCAAAGAAGAAGATATTAGTAATATAATTAAATTAGTAAATGAATAACGATAGAGTAAATATAAATTCAAAATATAAAGCAAAGATATCATTCGACGATTATTTAAGCGTCAATGATATCTTAGTTTCTTATTATTTACCAATAATAAAGTCAGAAGCTTTCTCTTTATATTCCGCATTAGTAATAGACTCTAGAAATGCAATGATAAATTCATTATATGTTCCAATCGAAAGACTTGTATCAATGTTAAACTTATCATTAGATAAGATTATGGATGGAATATCAAGACTTGAGATTGTAAACTTATTAGAAGTATGCATTGAAGATGATAATATTGTGTTTATTGTTAAAAGACCATTATCACCACAAGAGTTTAATAACTCTGAACAGTTTAGAGAACTATTAAGTTCCTCAGCTGGTAAAGATAACATAGAGATAAACAATAAATTGTTTAACTCTATGAAAGATACATCTGTAAACTCAAATAACAGTTCTACAAAAGGTATTGATATATCAGATAAGATTGAAGTTGCTAAAGCAACTCTTAATGTTGAGTATGACTTTACTTCAATTAAGAATATATTGAATGCAAAACAAATAGATTGAAGTGCATTCTGAACAAAAGAACTAGAAGATAAGTTACTTAATGTAATTGTTATCTATAAAATAAATTCATTTGATGTTGCAATAGAACTTATTAAAGAAATCGAGTCAGGTAAATTCGATATTGATCATTTAATAACTTCAATAAGAGAGAAGTTTATTAAAAATGAAGATATTGACTCAATTATTTCAGCTGGTGAAAATACAACTGAGATTAAACTTGATTTCTTAAGTCAACTTTCTGTAAGAGATTACTTTATTCATAAATTAAATAGAGTTCCATCTCCTACAGAAGAGAAAATGATTACAAAATTAATTAATTCTTACGGATTAAACAATTATCAAATCAACATATTAGTTGATTACTCTATAATTGTTAATGAAGGAGCAATTAATAAGAATTATATATTTAAGATAGCTGATACTATCTTAAAAGAGAAGTTAGATTCTCCGGAAAGATTAATTCAACACTTAAAAGTTTCATATAAATTAAGAAGTAATAATGAAAATGAAACAAAAGGCGATTCATTAAAGTTAATGGAAGACAAACCAATATTCTAGGATAGAAAAATGATTGAAAAACTAAAAGAAATGATAAAACTAAATAATGAAGTTAATGAAGTACTTAAAGATTGTACTGATGATTTTCTTTTAGAGAATGCTTCAATCATATTAGCTGCCTTAGATGAAGAAAACATTAAGAAAGATCATAAGATAGCTTTAGAAATTGATGAGGAAGATAATGTATTAACATGAAGATTCGTTCCTACAGGTGAAAATGCTAAGAAGGAAGCTGAAATTAATGAAATAAGAAAACATTATACATATAAGCTACCTAAGCAATTAGAAAAGCTATACTTAATTGATCTTAATGATGTAACTTGATCAGAAAACAAGAGAAGTTTGGCTGCAGAGTTCAAAAGAATGATTAATGCAGACAATCAACATCAAGTATTAGAAAAAGGTATTTGAATACATGGTCCAAATAACACTGGAAAGACATTTGCCTCTATTGGTTTCTTAAACCATTATGCTAAATTAGGTAAGACAGTAGCATTTGTATCAATTTCTGATCTAATATTGAAAACTCAAAACTCATTCAATGTAAATTCATTCGATAATGCACATAGTAATTACATTGATGATATTAGAGTTGCTGATATTATAGTAATTGATGACTTAGGTTCAGAAAGACCTACTCCTTGATTTAAGGAAAATGTATTATTACCTATAATTGATTTTAGATTTAACTCAACTAAGCTTACATTATTTACTTCTAACTCAACAGTAGAGAAGTATTATAATAAATTAAAGACTAGATCTCAAAATCCAGAAGTTGAGATTGATACTAACAATAAGATAGTATCAAGAATTAGGTCTTTAATTAATAAAGAAGTAGAGGTGAATAGATAATGATTTGATGAATAATATTTCTAATAGTAATTTTAATATTAGTAGCTCTATCAGGGTTATTCTCATTCTCAGAGATGGCTATATCATCTGCTAATAAGACTAGATTACTTACAATTATAGATTCTAAAGAATATGGTGAAAGAAAGAAGAGAAAAGCTAAGAAAGTAATTCACTTCATAGATAACTATAACGAGCATATAACAGCCATTGTTATATTCAACAATATAGTTAATATACTTTTCTCTACATTAGCCACAGTATTCTTTACATTGATAGCGGAAACATACTTACATAATGCAGGATATGGAGCTTTACTATCATTTGTAATAACTACTCCAGTAGTTATTATATTTGGAGAGATAGTTCCTAAACAATTAGCTAAGAAATACCCTGAGAAAGGGACTATGGCCCTTTCAGCGGTAATTTCTATAGTTAATGTGATTATGAAACCTATAACTTTCATCCTAAGTAAGATTATTAAGGAAGAAGATAACACTGCATTCATTTCTGATGAAGAAATTAATACAGCATTACAACAAACTACTGAAGCAGGAGTTACTACAGCCTTTGAACAAGCTTTAATTAAGAGATTATTATCTGCTGATGAATTATCTGTTTCAGATATTATGATTCCATTGAAAGATGTAGTTACAATTAAAGAAGGAATTACTAAAACACAGATTAATTCATTACTTAAGGATACTAGTCATACTAGATTCCCTGTAGTTAATGAAGATAATGAAGTTATTTCTATATTCTCAACTAAGAGATACTTATTAGATAAGTTAAGAAATAAACTTGAAGACTTCAAAGAGTATACATATACATTTGCAACGTTCAACCTTGATGAGAATCCATTTAATATATTGGAAACTCTTAGAAGTAGACGTGAAAAGATGTGTGTGATTGTCGATGAGAACCATAAGTTTGTTGGGATCATTACTTTAGAAGATGTTGTTGAGTTAATTGTTGGAGAAATATATGATGAACATGATATCGAAGAAGATGGAGTGTATTCATTAAATGAATCATCATATATTCTTAACAAAGGAGTTAAGATGGGATACTGAGTTAAAGAGTATTCTATCAATGTAAGAATTTCTAATGATATTAAAGCAATGACTATTGATCAATGAGTAAAAGAACTTAAAGGAAGTAAACCATCTCATGGTGATAGCTTCACATATAAGAACTTAATTATCTGAGTTAGAAAAGATAAGTACAACTCTAAACAAGTAGTATATGAAATAGATATAATATAACATTTTATATGTTATATTTTTTTTTAAAACCCTTATTTTTATGTTATATTTTAATTATCAAAAAGATATGGTAAAAGAAGCAAAAACAAAGTTACTTAATCCTACAAAGATTAAGATGAGTAGAAGTAAAGCATTAAGTTATGTAGTTATATCAGCATTTACAGGTGCTTTTTCTTCATATTTCTTTATAATAGCAGCTCATCTATATACACCAGGTCTTGGTGGTATATCAAACGGTATTGCTTATGTGATCAATGATATAGTTTGATGACAAACAGGAATGGAAGGGTTTGCACAATCAAGAGCTGCTGCTGATACTCTTATTTATTGAATAGTATATGGATTATCTAATATCCCAATAATCATATTTGCATTAAATAGATTCTCAAAGAGATTTATGGGATATTCAATATTCTACTTCGTAGTAAACTTTGCATTCATGATGTTATTCTCTAATATACCATCTATAACTAATGGACTAATATCTGAAGATGCATTAGCAGCAGCTGGAGAAGTTGCGAATACATTAACAATATTATTCTTCTCATTAATAGGAGGAATAATATCTGGTATATCAGTAGGATTCGCATTCAAAGCTGGTGCTTGTACAATGGGACTTGATCCAGTAATCAAACATATCACTAGAACAAAAGATATTAATATAGCACCTATCTTTGGATTAGTTGCTATAACTACTACAACTACATTCATCTTCATTAGAGCGTTAATTCCTTCTATTGAAGTGAATGGAGAGTATGTTAATGCTATATCTCAAAATGGTTTCTTAAGAGCTACACTATTCTCACCAGAGTATATTGGTTCTTGAATATTCATATTAGCTTATACAGCAGTTGCTGGAGCTATATATTCTTCATCTAAGAAAGTAGAAGTATTCGCTACTTCAGTTAAGACAGAAGAGATATCTGAATACTTCAACTCTGTTCAATATCATAGAGGACATACTATCTATTCATTAGAAGGTGGATTCAGTAAGAAAGAGAAGAAAGCTATTAAGATGATAGTTAATATAGATGAGATGCATGAAGTAGTTGCTAAGATAGCTGCTATAGATGGATCAGCATTCATCACTGTAAAAGAACTTTATAGAGTTTATGATGTTCATAATTGAACAACTATGACTGATGAAGATAAAGAAAAAGAAAAGTTAAGACTTATCAAAGAACAAAGAAGAAGAGAAAGTCATATAGCTAAGAAAGAAAAATAAAAAATGAGCAATTGCTCATTTTTTATTAGTCATATTTCTCAGGGTGTTCGATTTTCATTTTAGCAATGAATTCATCTTTA
>CAYUKZ010000003.1:0-56629 GCA_964445515.1 uncultured Mycoplasma sp.
AGTAACTAAAGAAGGTATATCAAGTGGTATGTTAAGTAAAGATGAAGTAAGAAAATCTACTCTTAACTATCCATATGATGTTCAACAACCAGTATTCACACAGTTGGATGTTAAGAATGATACATATGATGTTTATCCATTTATTGATGGAAATGATTCTACTTATGTAAGTAACGAAATAGAATTCCTAGTTGATACTCAAACTGTAAAAGAAACTGCAACACTTCCAACAGCTAAACCAACAGAACTTAAGAAACTAGAATTAGTTTCAAGACCAGTTGGTGGAAGTGATAGTGACTGAGTAATTTCATCTGATGCATATACATTCAATCAAGCTGATTTTGATGTTAATACTGGTTTCTCAAAACATTTAATCAATCTTAAAATAAGTGATCAAATTTTAAAAGCAGGGGAAACAAGAGAGTTTGCAATACAGTCAACTTATGCTGCTGATAGTAGAACCATCCTTTCAAGAACATTAGAATTATCAGCACCTTCAATGGATGCGCTAGGAGAAGGTAACATCCAAGAATGAGGAGTTGTTGATAATACTTATCATTCAGTCGATGATAATAATGGTTTAGTAGATCTAAATGTAAAACTTGATACTGTTTCTACTGAAGAAGCAGATCCTATTGAAGAAGGACACCTAGCAACAGGTGTTAATAAGATAGAAATCTTAAAAGAAGATGGAACAGTTATTCAAACAAGAGAAATAGATGACAGTAAAATAACTTCTGAAGGTTTAATTAACGAAACATTCTCTGTAAATGTTGATAGACAAAATGAAAATACATATAAACTTAAAATATATTCTGATGCTGGTATTTATACCTCAACAAATGTATTAAAATTTACAACACCAGCACCTGCAGTCAAATTCAAAACAACTGATTTAGTTAATTCTGACTTTATTGTAATTAATGATTCAACAGTTTCAACTAATTTATCATTCTCTATTGATGGAACAACAACAGCAGAATCTGATGCAATGTTCTGAGATGAAATTGCAACAAAAGTTAACTCAATAGTTATAAAAGGATTGGGTTCAGATATCACTATTGATAATCCAATAGCGGATAAAAATGGAAAAATCGATGTTACTACCGTTCCAATCAACTTAACTCAAGGTAAAACATATGATGTTAAGGTTGTTGTAAATTATGATGAGTTAAATGGAACTACATTGACAAATCAATCACAAGAAGTTATCTCAACTTCTATTACAACTCCAGGAGTTAATGATTCTGGAATTACAAATGAAGAAGCTTCTGGAACTAGAAACAAATATACACCTCCTACATCAGGAGATAAGGGAGTAGTTAGTTATGATATTGATTACTCATTTGATACAACTTCAGAAAAAGAAATTGTTAATCCAGATGGAACACTTAATGCTCCAATGACAATTACTCAGTTAGAGTTATATGATGTTAATACAAAAGATGTTCTTGAAACACAGACATCTGCTGAGTTTACTTACAACCCAATAGATGGTAAAGTTAAAACAACATTTAGGGATGTTCAATTATTAGAAGCAACTGATTACACACTAGGTGTAAGAGTAACATGAAACTATTCTAATGAGCCAACTGTAAGTAAAACACATGAAAGTACAAAAACATTTACAACTTGAGAAGCAGGAGTTCCAACAAAACCTACGGATATTACATTTACAAAAGAAGATTTTGTTAATGAAGTAGATGCAGATGGAAAAGAAACTGGTACATTAAGTACAACATTTAATTATTCATTTGACACAACTACATATCAAGAATATGTAGACAGTAATTATGAAGATGGAGAAACAAATGTAACTGGAATTAAAGTTACTTCTTCATTAGGTGGAAGCATAGCTGAAGATGATTTAACTTCACATGTTGATGCCAATGGTTTATATACAGGTGAATTAACTTTATCAGGAATTGATCCTCTTAAAGATGATGTAACATTTACATTATCTATTGATTGAGAAAACGGAACAGAAGATAGTTCTATTATTGAAAGTACTCCTGCAATAGGTGTAATGAAAATTGATAAAGCTGATATTAAAGCTACTAATGTTCAAACTTCATACTCTTCAATTCAAATGGATTTATCAATATTAGATGGAAACAGATCATCAGAACTTGATAGATATGAGGACTATATATTAGATGAGGTTAAAGTTGTTAATGCAGCTGGTGATGAATTTACATCTGAAGTAGATGTAAACACTTATACTCCAGAGGCTGGACTAGACACTTCAATCTTAATCACAGGATTACAACCTTCAAATAATGATGGAAATGATACATTTGCTAATCAAATTAATGAAGGTGGATATAAATTAGTTATATCAACAGTTGATGGACAAACATTAGAGAAAGATATAACAGTTGTTGATTCAACAAATTCTATAAACATAGGTGATGACGAATTATCAATTCCTACAACTGAAAAACCTGGAGATCTTAAAAATATCATTACTGGTGTTGAAGTAGACCCTACTTCAATCACTACTTCTGGTTCATTTGACTTCCAAGTAGTGATAGAGGCTGATGAAACATTTGATATAGAAGAATTTAATAAAATATTTAACATAACTGATGAGAACGGAAATGTTCTTGAGAGCGAACCACTAACATTAGTAACTGGAAATAGAGCAGCAACTGAAAAAGTTTATTCTTCTTCACTAATAGAAGGACAGTTGGATGCTGGAGAACACACACTAACAGCTTCATATAAAGTTTTTGATAACTTAGTTGGTGATGAAGTTAATGTAGAGTATGAAATGGACCCAATATCAATTCCTGAGGCTCCTAAAGATAACAGTTTCCCTTGATGAATAATAATCGTGATTCTATTACTAGTATTATCAATTGTAGGGGCAGCACTAGCTGTAGTGTTTGTAGTATTGCCATGATCAATAGTTTCTAGTGAGACAAAAGTTCAAACAGGAAACAAAGCATCAATTACTATTAACAAGAAACATGATGTTGTAAAAGGAAAACTAAAAGGTACTAAACTTAATATTGAAGGTAAGGAATATAAATATTCAATATCTAAAAATGATAAAGATAATGCAGTTATTAATATTGAAGGAATCACTGTTAAAGATGGATTATCAAATATTAAATTCTCAGGTGAGAAAGATATTAAAGTAAAAGGTACTATTAAAAAATAGGTAACAAAAAAACAATGACTTAGTCATTGTTTTTTGTATCTAATCATCATTTTAGTGCTGTGGCTATTCCACCAAGACCATATGATATTATAAACGTATAAATATGTTCGATATGAATTCCTGATAGTAATTGATCTTTAAACATCATTTCAATTCCGACTGATATTAATAATCAACATGCTATATAAACAATTCATTGATTCTTTTCCATTATTGCTGTTAATTGTTTAGCAAAGAATAGAAGTATGAATAATGAAAGTAATAATGCTGCTGCAATTATTAGTATCTTTCAACCTAAATCAACATTCATTCCTGATGCTACATCAGCTATTATAAATGAGTTATCAAAAGATAGCATAACATCACCGGCAAGAATTAATACAATTGCCTTCATTGCTGAATTAGCAACTTTTACTTCTTCCTCATCATGTTTTTTAGTAATCATGATACCGATTACAATTAATAAGATACCTCCGATGATATATAAAACTGGAACACTGGTTGCAGCTTTTAATACAAACATAATTAATACTACAAATATCAATCTTAAAAGCACTGCTAATGAAGAACCAATGATTCTTGCTTTTCTTCTTTCTGATTCTTCTAGCTTTCTTGTTGTTGATGCAATTAAGATTGCATTATCAACAGATAAAACTATATCTAAGAATAGAATAGTAATTATTCCTATAAATATATCCATTATTTTTTACCTCCATAGAAGTTCTTTGAGAACCTTTTGTTTTTCAATAGGTTTTCTAAGTTAAGATCTTCCATTATTTTTATTGTTTCTTCATTGTTAACATTTTTATTTAAAAAGTATTTAATATCTTTATCAATTGATCAATCTTTAACTATGGTAACTAGCTTTTTATTAAACTCTAGTTTATCTTTTCCTCTTATTAAAGACTCTTTATAAGGTTCTTTAATCTTATCAATGTTTGTTAACATATTGTCAATAGAATTTCATCTCTTAATATGCTCTGTTGCTTCATCACTTGTTCAATAATCTATTTTTCCTTCTTTAATAATACCAATTCCTTTGATATTATCTGAACTATCACCAGCAATCATCTTAATATCGATTACTTGGTCTGGTCAAACACCACCAGAAACTTCTCAAATATTATTTCTAGTAACTAGTATTGATTCATTATTGTTATTTGTGAAATGAATTCTAGTTTTGTTTGATATTAATTGTAGAATATCCTTATCACCAGTTACTATTGTTGATAGCATATTTCTTTCCTCAAACTTTTTAACCAACATACCAATAATATCATCTGCTTCTCAATTAATAGAAGAGTATGTTGGTATGTTCATACGTTTAAGTACATCTTTAATTTCATTAATTTGTTTATATACGTAGTCTTTCTGTGCCTTTCTTTTTTCTGATAAAGACTTCGCTTTGTATTTCTTATCTAGTTTATGTCTAAAAGTTACTTTGTCTTGTTCATCAAAGACTACAATCAATTGGTAGCCACCATAAATAACATATTTAAGTCTCAATAGTCTTTTAATGAATTTTCTAACAATAAATATATCTCTATTATCAGAAGCAGCAAATAATGCTTTCTTATCACCTTTATTGACATCTGGGATTCTTGAATAAGCAAGAGAATTCCCATCTATAATTATGATTTTTTTCATACAAAGTAATTATATATGAGTTATAGGTTTATAATTATATAGATATGATAAACATTGGAAGATTAGCAAAGAAATTCAATCTAAATATTTTAAATAGTGAAGATTCAAATAAGGAAATTAAATTAAATCAAGCTGCAACAATACATGAAATTGAAAATAATGAAAAGTTAACAAATTTAGTTGCAATAATTAACCCTGACGAAGACATTACTAAACACTTAGATAAAATAGCATTAGTTATTTTAACTAAAGTTAATGAACTAGATGACAAAATAAAAGAAATTGTTAAAGAATATAATGTCCCAGTTCTATATACAAACTTATTAAAGAGAGAAACACTATCAACAATAGAAGCATACCTATTAAGAAAGATCCAAACACCTGAAAGAGTTCACGGAACACTTTTATCTGTGTTTGGAGAAGGTATATTAATCATGGGAGCTTCAGGAATTGGTAAATCTGAATTAGCTTTAGAGTTAATTAATAGAAACCATATATTTGTTGGTGATGATGCTATTGATGTAGTTTCATTCTCAGGTAAACCAATTGGTAAAGCACCAAGAATGTCTAGAGACTTCATTGAAGTTAGAGGAGTAGGTATAATAAATCTTAAAGGAATGTTCGGAATCCAATCAACTATTAAAGAACATAACATTGATCTAATAGTAGAACTAGTTCAATTAGCAGATGTTAAAGATTCAATAGAAAGAATTGGAAGAGAATATAAATATAAAGAGATTTCAGGTACAAGAATCCCAGTGTTACAAGTTCCTGTTTCATCAGGAAGATCAATCGCTCCAGTTGTTGAAGCTGCTGTGGTTACATTCAAGCAAAGAATCCAAGATGGATACATTGCTGTTGACGATTTAACAAAGAGATTAGCTAACTCTTAATATGTATAATTAAGGTGATACAAAAGTATCACCTTATTTTTATTATGATTGATATATTAGCAGGAACAAATACATATTGAACAACCAATGAACCAAGTACATTCTTTTTTGGAGTACTTCCACTTTATGGTTTATTCTTGTTCATTGGTTTCTTAGTTGGAACAGCATATGCATATGTAGAATGAAATAAGAAAGGTAATAATACTTGAGACTTCTTATTTATGACTTCATTCACAGTTATATTTGCATTGTATGGAGCTAAACTATGATACATGATCTTCTCACCATTAGATACATTTGCTAATGTTGATGGTGTATTAGATGTATTTATAATATTCTTTATACCAGCATTTGGTAGATCAATATTAGGAACGATTGTCTTTACCCCAATAGGTTTACTAGTTTGACAAAGAGTTTGAGGGGGACAATATAAAGTTCTTTCGTTAATGGATATTGTTATGCCAGCACTTCTATTGTCACAAGCAATAGGTAGGTTTGGAAATATGTTTGATCATAATGTTTATGGTGCAATAGTAAGTAAAGAACAAATTGAATGACTTCCTAACTGAATACAATCACATATGTTTATAGATGGAGAATATAGACAACCATTATTCTTATATGAATCTATGGTGGACATGATTGGATTCATTATTCTAGTGATTGTATTTAAAACAAATGATTATTGAGAAGACGGAGTTGCTGCATTCTCATATATTGCACTATATGGTTTCATTAGAGCATGTATAGAACCTTTTAGAGACGCTCAATTTAAGATGAGTTGAGGTTCATTCCCAACAACTTGAATAGCTTCATTAGCTCTTATACTTGTTGGAGTTTCACTAGTAGTGTACTTACAGTTAATTAAGACAAACAAGTTAAACATTAAGATAAATAAACACTCATAAAGGGGTATAATTGAAATATGGAAAATATATATGATTTAGTAGTTATAGGAGGGGGACCAGCAGGTCTAACTTCCGCTATATATGCAGCAAGAGCAGGTCTTAAAACAGCAGTAATTGAAAAGGCAGCACCTGGAGGAAAGTTAAACAACACTCACAAAGTTGATAACTATCCAGGAATGGAAGGAAAAGCAGGTTGAGAGTTCTCGCAATCATTCTCAACACAAGCAAAAAACTTCGGAGCAGAAATTATCGGAGCAGAAGTTATTGGAATAGAAAATCTTGACTCAAAAGAGGAAAAGAAAGTTATTTTAAGTAACGGATCAGAATACATTACTAAGACAATAATAATTGCAACAGGATTACAACCAATGAGAATGGAAATTCCTGGTGATGAAGAATACTTCGGTAAAGGAATTTCAACTTGTGTTGTTTGTGATGGAGCTTTCTATAGAGGAAAAGACATCGCAATTGTTGGTGGAGGTAATTCAGCAACAGAAGAAACATTATTTGCAGCAGGAATTGTTAACAAGGTATACATAATTAATAGATTCCCTGGATTCAGAGCTGAAAAAGCAACATTAAACAAACTTGAAACATTAGATAATGTTGAAGTAATGCATAATCACATTTGAAAAGAAGTAAAAGGTGAAGAAGGTAAAGTTTCTTCATTCGTTGTTGAAGATATAAACACAGGAGAAGTTAAGGAATTAGATGTTCAAGGTATATTTACTTATATAGGGTGATTACCAGAAACACAATTCATGAAAGAATCAGGACTTCTTAACGAAGAAGGTTATATTGAAATAACATCAGACGGATCAACTAAATATCCAGGAGTTTACTCAGCAGGAGATGTAACTCCAAAACCATTTAGACAAATTACTGTAGCATGTTCAGAAGGAACTAATGCAGCATTAGCAGCAGTTAACTACATTAATACACTTTAGAGGTAACTATTATGAAAAACAAGATATCATTTGCAGAATTCATCAAGAATGAAATACTAGACTTCAATTGAGAAGATAAGCAATTGAGAATTTTGTTTTTTTCTTTTTTACAAGCTAATGGAATAATGAAGGGAGATAGATTTATAATCGGTACTTCATTACTATCTAAAGAATCTTTATTCATTAAATTATTTAAACAACTATACAATATTGATATAGAGGTAGAGAGATTAGAAACTAAAGTTAAATTTTCTACATCAGACAAAGAATTTATTCAAAAATTTCATGATGAAGAAAATTCTATATTATTAGAAGATGATTTATCCTCAATGGCATATGTTGCCGGAGCATTTGTTGCTAAAGGATGAATATCAAGACCATCATCTCGTAGTTATCATTTAGAATTTAGACTAGGTACTATAGAACAATCTTTAAATTTACAAGAGTCAATTGATTCATTAGGAATTAAATCAACAACTCTTAAAAAAGGAAAGTGATATTTAACATATATTAAGAAATCAATGTCACTATCCGACTTATTAAAAGCTATGCAAGCTCATCAAGCAATGATGATCTTTGAAGAAGAAAGAATCAGTAGAGACTTTACTGCTTCACTAGCTAAAATGGAATCTATAGAACAATATAACTATGAAAGAACAATGGCAGTTTCTCAAGAACAAATAAAGGCAATCAAGAGTTTAAAGAAAAACGGAATGTTTAAAACTCTAAATGATGATAAGAGAAACTTAGCAGAACTTAGGATAGAAAAACCTGAGTACTCACTATCCGATTTACAATATACATTCAACGAAAAGTTCGATAAGGATGTATCTAAATCAACAATAAATAATTGACTGCACTCATTAACAGAGTTGGCAGAATAAAGGAGATAAAATTATGAATGAATTAATATTCAAACCACATTTTAAAGATCAAGTACCAGTTCATAATGCATTAACATGAACAATTTGGTCTATATTAACAATTACATTACTAACCTTTATTGTTTTAGGGATAGTATGATCAATAATGAACTACAGAAAAAACAAAAAACCATTTTTAACAATTGATAAGATTGCAATATTTGGAACATTCTTATCATTCTTCATAGTGCAAGCATTTGTTACTTCACCATTACTTAAATTACCAATCCCATTCTCTATAGATTCAATAACAACTATAGCTGTTGGATTTATGTTTGGTCCATTAGAAGGAATATTATTCGGATGAGTTGCTGACTCATTAAGAGTAATGATCAATGGATGAAGTTATCAACTACTTCCATCACTTATGTACCCAACAATCGGATTAATAGCATCAGTATTTGGAATCTTATATAGAAAATATGAAGAGATTCCAAACTGACTATCAATGGTATTGTTCCAAACAGTTATTGTTACAATCGTATTAATAATAATACCAATGGATTACTTCCTAGTTGAGTTTGGACATAAACAATTAGAAGCTGGAGATAACTATATTGATAAATTAGTTAGTTACCAATTACCAATGTTGTTAGCAGCTATTGCTACACTACTATTCCTAGAGGGATTATATGCATCATTCTACATCTTTAAATGAGATAAGAAAGATATGTTCTTATTATTAACTCTAGTATTAACAGCATTTGCTGATAGAACTATGGAACTTGTTATTAGACCATTCACACAATACTTCTCAGGAGCTGAGACAATATATGTAGTAGGTCTATATACAAGAATCCTATCATCATCATACTTAATACCATCAGTAGCAATTGCTTCAATGGCATTAATTAAAGTTTCTAAGTATTCATTAGAAACAATTGCAAGATAAAAAGAGGAGACTATTATTAAACTTAAAGATTTTTATACAAAACAGGAAATAGAATTAAATAATGATATTAATATGTATGTTTGTGGACCAACAGTTTATGCTGAACCACACATAGGTAATATGAGACCTATCATTATTTATGATATTCTAAATAAATTAGCTTCATTGAAAGGTGAAGTTAACTTTGTCCATAATATTACAGATGTTGATGATAAGATTATCGACAAAGCAATAGAGTTGGGTGTTTCAGAAAAAGAAATTTCAGAGAAATACTACAATGAATACCTATCATTATTAAATGAACTTAATGTTAAGCTTCCAAATGAGATGCCAAAGGTATCAGATCATATAGAAGGAATGATTTCATTCATTAACAATCTAATTGAAAAAGGTCATGCTTACGTTTCTAATGAATCAGTTTACTTTTCTACAAACGATTACCCTAATTATGCTAAACTATTAGGTACTGATATAGAAGAATTCAATCATGAAGTAAATGAAGAGAAAAAAGATCCTAAAGATTTTGCTCTTTGAAAGAAAACTGATAAAGGAATCAATTGAGAATCACCTTGAGGCCAAGGAAGACCAGGTTGACATACTGAATGTGCATACTTCATTGATAAATTCTTTGAAGGTAAAGAGTTAGATATCCATGGAGGAGGAATAGATTTAAAATTCCCTCACCATATTAATGAAATGGCACAATATGAAACTTGCTGTAACAAGAACGAGACAGCTAAAGTATGAAGTTATGTTGGTCACCTAGATATTGATGGTCAAAAGATGTCAAAATCATTAGGAAACATCATAAGTGCCAAAGAATTTATTCAACTTCATGGTGCAAACACATTAAGAATGATTATGATTCAAACAGGAGTTCTAAATCCTATCTCAATCAATGATGATGTTATTGAAAATGCTAAAAAGAATATTTTAAAAATAGAAAATGCATTAGTTAAAGCATTTATCAACTTATCAAATGATGAAGAATACACACTTATTGAAAGTGAACCTAGTGAAGAGTTCATTTCAATACTTGAAAATGATTTAGATATACCTAATGGACTAACATTTATCTTAAATCAAATTAAGAAAATAAATTCAGAGCTTTCAGAAAACAAAAATGAGATTAAAAAGTTAATAGCTAACTTGAAAATACTTGGATTTGAACCAAAATTAAAATTCAATGAGTTAAAAGAGGATATTAAACAAGCTAAAAATAATTCAGATTATGAAATGCTTGATAATCTTAAAAAGGAAGTGATAGAATGATAATCTACGGAAAGAATCCAGTTAAAGATTTATTCACAAGTGATGCTTCACAAATTAAGAAAGTATGAATCGATAAAAAGAGACACCAAGCTTTCTCAATTGAACTAAGTAAAGCAGGTATCCAAGTTATAGATATAAAAGAACTTAGATATAAAACAGTTGAACTTACCGGAAAAGAAAATATTCAAGGTGTAATAGCAGATATTAAAGAGCCTAGAAACTATTCATTAAATGAATTGATAAAACTTAATGAAGATAATGATAATGCAAAGTTTTTAATACTTGATCAAATAGAAGATCCACAAAACTTTGGAGCAATTATAAGAAATGCGGCAGCATTCGGAGTTGATGGAATCATTTATCCTACTAGAGGTGCTGCAAAATTAAATTCAACAGTAATGAAGACATCAGCAGGTAACTGAATCAATGTTAAACTTTGTGAAACAGGTTCACTTAACTCTGTAATTCAAGTATTGAAAGATAATTTCTATTGAATTGTAACAACTTCATTAGATGCAAACTCATCTCTTGATGAAATAAAAGAATTAAATAAACCTATGGCAATTATTTTAGGTAATGAAGGTAAAGGTGTAAGGAAAACTTTACAAGAGAAATCAGATTTTAAAATTAAAATCAATATGGACTCTAAAGTTGAATCATTAAATGTATCTTCAGCATGTGCAATAGTATTACATA
Organism: uncultured Mycoplasma sp.; assembly: GCA_964445515.1. Taxonomy (GTDB): domain Bacteria; phylum Bacillota_I; class Bacilli_A; order Mycoplasmatales; family Hepatoplasmataceae; genus Tyloplasma. Next base: position 11,345 of record CAYUKZ010000003.1, read on the forward strand.
GTCTTTATAAATAGTTAAACCAATAAAAGAAACCAATCGGTTTCTTTTTCTTGTTCTTTTCCATTAATTGTTAAGAAAATTCCTTGCGTTTTTGTGAACTATATATTGAGTAGAGGAGTTCTTATGGGGAACAACAAATTATATGAGAATGACTATGAAAGAGAAATAGTAGAAAATGTAAAGAAAGGGTGTGGAAGGTCCATCACCTCACTTTTGAATAAATATGAACCCCTAATTAGAGCAACCGCAGGAAGAACTATATATAAATTCAGAGACATACCTCTAGAAAAAGAGGATATTGAGAATCAACTTAGAATTGAACTATATAAACTTACTATGAAATATCAAGAAAGTATAAATGTAAGGTTCAGTTCATACTTAAATACCGCTCTGAATGGAATAGCCATAAATTATTGTAGAAAGTTTACAACTAATAAACATAAAGCAGCAAACTTTTCTAACCAATTCAATACAGACACTAACTCATATGAAGAAGAATTTGATTATGATGAGTTAACGGATCTAGTTTGCAATGAATTAGAGACAATGAAACAACTTACACCTAAAGAATCAAAGGCACTTAAGAGTTATTTGCAAGGAATAGAACCAGTAATAGCAGCAAAGGCTCAAGGTGTAAGTCTAAGTTCCTTTTATAGACACCTAAATAATGGTAAAAGTAAATTTAGGAGTATCTACCCTTATTTTGAGATATAATTTTTATATATAAATAAGGAGCAGAGTACAAATGAGCAAAAGTAAAGTTATATTATTATGCGATGAATGTCTATCACGTAACTATTCATACTTAAAGGCAGAAGGTTCAGCAAAGAAAATAGAGATTAAGAAACATTGCACAAAATGTAACAAGCATACTCTTCACAAGGAGACAAGATAATGGGATTAATCAAAGGAATAAATGACGAAAAAAGAAAGATCAGATGATCTAATGGAAAGAAAACTACACTAGTATTCTTTGCAACAATTATTACAATAATCTTATTCGTCTTATTTGTAGCACTGTTTTCATGAGTTATAGCTTCTGTAATGAATTTAGCAGCATAGAAAAGGAAATTAGATAAAATGAATGATAAACAATGATATATAGTTCAAGTCGTAACAGGATATGAACAAAAAGTAAAAGAAGATCTAGAAAATAGAGATTTCGAAGAAGTTGAAATTGAGGAAATATTATTACCTCTAAAAATGGGGGAAACAAAAGCTGGTAACCAAAAGGTTAAGCCAATGTTCCCTGGATATTTATATGTAAAAGTAGAAATGACAGATGAGTCATGATTCATAATCCGTAATACTAACTATGTTACAGGTATTGTTGGATCATCTGGTCAAAGAACAAAACCAACTCCAGTTAGAGAAGAAGAAATTCTTAAGATTAAAGATAAAGCTATTGAAGAAGATCTTAAAATTAAGAACATTAAACAATCTCATGAAACAAAAGAGAGAGTTGTTACAGATGTTCCGTACTTAGTAGGAGATACAGTTCTTATTAAAGAAGGTGAATTTGCTAATTCTACAGGTAAAGTAATTTCTATATCAGTAGAGACACAAAAAACAACAGTTGAAATTGAATTCTTTGGAAGAATGACAGAGGTTGAAGTTCCAATTAATACAGCAACAAAGAAATAATAATCAACGCCAAATCTTGGCGTTTTTTTTCACCAATTTTTCTCCCCCCTATGTTTTGGAGGAGTATAATTTTAGTGTATATCAAACATACAAGGAGGAAATATTATGGAAAATACAACAATAAAAGCAGTTAAGTTCCAAAAGAACTTAACAATATCAATTTCAGTAATTGCTGCTATAGTAGTTACAATTTTAACTGTTGCATTTGCGTTAGTAGCAATTTCTGCTACACAAGATGGAACAGGAATATTCGAAGCTCCTAGAGCTTTAACAAGATCTTCAGAATCAGGAGTTACAGATAAAGGATTAGTAGCTATTGGTGCTGGTATTGCTTCAATCGGATTCATTGGAGCAGGTATCGGTCAAGGTTATGCTGCCGGTAAAGCTGCTGAAGCAGTAGGTAGAAACCCAGAAGCTGAAGGTAAAATTAGAAACATGATGTTCATCGGTGCAGCCGTTGCTGAATCTTCAGCTCTATATGCACTAGTTATTGCAATCATGTGTTTATTCGTAGCTTAATAAGTTATTTCAATATTATTAATTAGATGATGAAGGGTATTTGAGAAACTTTAGAAACATTCCACAAAAGTGTAATCATATCAATACTATACTGTATTGTATCTATAGTTATATGCTCTTTGCTAATTATTATTAACACATCATTCTTATATGGTGCATTGCTTGGAACAACATTATTATTAACATCTCATTTTATTATATGAGTAATTTGATATAAGATCCCAAGCATTCAACATGTAATGGTTAAGACAATCAGTTGATTGGCACCATTAATAAGAATTATTATTTATTTATCAATTTGATTACTAGTAGTTTTACTAGTAAATGATGACACAAGCGCATTGACATTAATGACAATGCCTATTAATACATTTGTATTATTAATAGTTTATACAATTACACCATTTTCATATGGAACAGTAATTGTAATAGACATTTTATTAGAAAAAAGAGGAGGTGGAAAATAGATGACACAATTATTCGGTTTAATAGTTACAACAATGCTTACTATTATTTTAATAATGTCAATATATATCTTCGTAATTAGAGAACAAAGAAAAGGTGAAGCACCAAGTGGTAAGCTAGCAGCTTTTCTTGAGATGTATTATGAAGGATTTAATGATTTATTAGATGGATTATCAGGTGGAAAGAACAAATGATCATATCCATACCTATTCACTCTATTCAATTTCATATTTATAAATTGTTTAGTGCCTTGAATTGGTTTTGAATCAGCTGCAACATCTATTATGTTCACCTTCCCATTAACATTAGTATCATTTATTATGATTTATGTTATTGGAATAGGAACAATGGGAGTAGTTCAATTTTGTAAACATAAATATGCTAACCCATTAGAACTTGTTCTGCAATTCGCACCACTGATCTCAATGTCAATCAGGCTATTTGCAGCCACATTAGCTGGAGCAATTATAGGTAATGCTCCTTGAATCATAGTTCAAGGTATCCTTGGTCCTGCTTATGATGGAAATATGATTTCAACTTGAACACCAGCATTCCAAATGCTAATAATGTGAGTTTGAAAAATAGCAGATACAATGCTTTCATTAATCCAATCATTCGTGTTTATGACTTTAACAGTTATATTCTGAAGTATGGATACAGGAAGCTCATGATCTAGAAAAGAAAGAATAGCTAATAGAGACATTAAGATTAGAAAAGAAGTTGAATCAATGTTTAATGATGAAACAAGGATTAGAACTATAGTAAACCCAAGACTAAAACAAATGCAAGAATTAAATTTATTAAAAGGAGAAACTAATGAGTAATAAAGATAGACTAAAAGAGTTAGAACATATTAACTCTTCTAAACTGGATAAGAAACTTAAAGCTATCGCATGAACTATATTAATATTCACTGTGATTTCAATAGTGATATTAGCATTAGTTTCAGGATACCTTGGGTTTGTAGAAGCGAAAGAAACAGGGGCAATGCCTGGTATTCCACTTTCACTACAATATGCATTAGCATTATTTGTAGCAACATTAATCTCTTTATTTATTGTTTTCGGTTTAACAGCAATATTCTTCTGAAAACCTATGAAGCAACACTTAGAAATAAGAAAAACAAATATTGAAACAAATATTGATGCTGCTTCATATACAAAGACAGCTGCTGAAAACAATTGAAAAGAAGCAAAGCTTGCTAAAAGTAAAGTTAAAGAAGAAGCTAAAGAGATTATTAGTAATTCTAAAAACTTAGCTGACAAAGAAAGAAGAGAAATTCTTGAGAAAGCTAAAAAAGAACAAGAAAACTTAATACAAAAAACAAGAGAACAAATTGAAAAAGAAAAAGAGCAACTAAAAGATGACATTCGTCAAGAAATATTAAGTACATCTCTAGTTGCAGCAGAAAAGATTCTTGAAAAAGAACTTAATGCAGACACAAACAAAAAGATGATCAATGAATTAATTGATTCATTAAAATAATAAGGCTATAAAATGAATATTAAAATAAGACAATATGCACAAGCTATATATGATTTATCAAAAGAGAATAATCAAACTAATGATTATTTAGATTTATCTGTAGCTCTAATAAATAGTTTTAATCAAAACAATGATTTATTAGAATACTTAGCTAGTGGTTCAATTAGTTTTGATGAAAAGTCTATTTTAATAAAAGATATCACTAAAGGATATGAATTTTATACTAATTGATTATTAATCTTAATTGAATCTGGAAAAGGAAGATACTTAAGAGAATATATCAATGAGTATATAAAGATATATAATGAAGAACATAATATATCTAATGGATATGTTTGAACAACAGAACCTATTGATCAAGAATTGGTTAATAAGTTAGAAGACTTAATTTCAAAGAAATTAAGTAAAGAAATAAAATTAGAAAATAAAATCAATAAAGAAATTATTGGTGGGGTTAAATTAGAGGTTGGAGACAACGTTTGAGATAATACAATAAAAAATAAACTAATACAGTTATTAAATAAAGGAAGTGAAGGAAATGAGTAAAGCTATTGAACTAAGTACAATCATTAAAGAAAAAATTAAAAATTATAATCTTGAGATAAAAGAAACACAAGAAGGTAAAGTTCTTGCCATTGCCGATGGTATTGCAACGATCTCTGGGCTAGAGAAAACTAAAGCAGGAGAACTATTAGAGTTCCCTAAAAATACATACGGTATGGCACTTAACCTTGAAGAAGACACAATAGGTGTTATTATCTTTGGTGATTACTCTCATATTAAAGAAGGTGATTCTGTAACTAGAACAGAAACTGTAGTTGAAATTCCTGTAGGAGATGGATTAATCGGTAGAGTAGTTAATCCTCTTGGAGAAGGAATGGACGGTAAAGGAGATGTTCCATTCTCAACAAAGAGACCAATGGAAAGAATTGCTCCAGGTATCATGACTAGAAAATCAGTACACCAACCATTAGAAACAGGAATCCTTTCAATTGATTCAATGATTCCAATTGGAAAAGGACAAAGAGAATTAATTATCGGAGATAAGAAAACAGGTAAAACTGCAATAGCAATTGATACAATACTAAACCAACATGATAAAAATGTTAAATGTGTATATGTTTCAATTGGACAAAAGAACTCAACACTAGCTAACACAGTTAGAAAGTTAGAAAATGGTGGAGCTCTTGAGTACACAACAATTGTTGCAGCTAATGCATCTGAATCAAATGCTATGCAATATATTGCTCCATATTCAGGAATCGCAATTGCTGAAGAATGAATGGAAAAAGGAGAAGATGTTTTAATTATCTTTGATGATTTAACAAAACACGCCGTTGCTTATCGTGCTGTGTCTCTATTACTTAGAAGACCTCCAGGTAGAGAAGCATACCCAGGTGATGTATTCTACTTACACTCAAAATTATTAGAGAGATCAGCTAAGTTAAATGAAGAATATGGAAATGGTTCAATAACAGCACTTCCTATTATTGAAACTCAAGCAGGAGATATCTCAGCTTATATCCCAACAAACGTTATATCAATCACAGATGGACAAATGTTCCTAATGTCTGATATGTTCAATGCAGGTCTTAGACCAGCTGTTGATTCAGGACTTTCTGTTTCAAGAGTTGGAGGAGCTGCTCAAACTAAACTAATCAAAAAGTTAGCAGGTACACTTAAACTGAAACTAGCTTCATATAATGAAATGAAATCATTCTCACAATTTGCATCAGATCTTGATGAACAAACAAAGAGAACACTTGACAATGGAGCAAAAATTATGGAGTTATTAGTACAAAAACAATATGCTCCTTACCCACAAGAAGTGCAAGCATTTATCTTGTTTGCAATAGATAAGGAATTAATTTCAACAATTCCACAATCAAGAATTACAGAATTCAAAAATGAATTAGTTAGTTCTATAGAAACAAACTCAGAATTTAAAGCAATTGCTGAAGAATTCAAAAACACTAAAGACTTAACTTCAACTACAGAAGCTAAGTTAGAAAAAACAATGAAGAAATTCATAGAAGAATTTTTAAACTAAAAGAATCATGGCAACTTTAAGACAAATCAAAGAACAACAACAATCCGTAACAACGATAAATAAGATAACTAAGGCAATGAAACTTGTTTCTTCAGCCAAATCACAAAAAGCAATCAAAGAAATGAAAGAATATAGAAATTATTTCAGAAAGATTGAAGAAGTGATGGCTGAATTAATTGAAGGAGACAATGTTCATGAAAATAGTGGTACTTATTGAATTTTGGTTTTGTCTGATTTAGGACTTGCAGGTGGTTATAACTCAAATGTTATAAAAGAGATTAGTAAAAATCTTAAACCTGAAGATGAATTAATAGTTCTAGGTAATAAAGGAGCATCATTCGCTAAAAAAAATAGAGGAAGATCGGAATGAATGCCGGTAGGAGAGATGATATCTGATCCAAACTTCTTAACTAACCTAACTACAAGAATTAAAACGAAGTTTTATGATGAAAATAAAAAGGTTAATGTAATATATACTGAATATTTATCACAAGTTGATTTTAAACCAGTAGTAAAAACAATATTACCAATACAAGAAATAAAAATTGAAAAGGAAGAAGTGGTTAAATCAAACAATGAACCAAAACCAGTTATAGAATTTGAACCAAGTAAGGAAGAATTACTAAAACAATTAGAAAGTTTATACATTCATGGGTTCTTAGTTGGTGTTTATAAAGAATCACAAGCTTCTGAACATACAGCAAGAAAGAATGCAATGGATAATGCTTCAAATAATGGAACAGAATTATTACAGAAGCTTGATATAGAATACAACAGAGGAAGACAGGCTAAGATTACCCAAGAAATATCAGAAATTATTGGTGGAGCCGAATCATTAAAATAAGGAGAAAAGAAAATGGCAAATAATATAGGAAAAATATCTCAAATAATTGGTCCAGTTGTTGACGTTAGATTTGAGAATACGAAATTACCAGCTATTAATGAAGCATTAATAGTTGAAAACGAAGGAAAGAAACTAATACTAGAAGTAGCAGCCGAAATTGGAGACAATGCAGTTAGAACAATTGCTATGTCAGCCACTGATGGATTAGTTAGAGGACAAAATGTTGAAGCAACAGGTGCTCCAATTACAGTTCCAGTAGGTGAAGCAGTATTAGGAAGAATTGTTAATGTAATTGGAGAACCACAAGATGGTTTAGGTCCAATTCAAGCAGAAGAATTTGCACCAATACATAGACAAGCACCAGCATATGATGAACAATCTTCATCAATAGAAATATTCGAGACTGGTATTAAAGTAATTGACTTACTTCTTCCATTCGCAAAAGGTTCAAAAGTTGGTTTATTCGGAGGAGCTGGAGTTGGTAAGACAGTTCTTATTACAGAGTTAATCAATAACGTTGCTCAAGAGCATGGTGGACTTTCAGTATTCGCTGGAGTTGGTGAAAGAACTAGAGAAGGAAACGATTTATTCCATGAAATGGGAGAATCAGGAGTTCTTTCTAAGACAGCACTAGCATTCGGACAAATGAATGAACCTCCAGGGGCAAGAATGAGAGTTGCTCTAACAGGACTTACAATGGCTGAGTACTTTAGAGATAAAAGAGGACAAGATATATTACTATTCATTGATAATATCTTTAGATATTCTCAAGCTGGTTCAGAAGTTTCAGCTCTATTAGGTAGAATGCCTTCAGCTGTTGGGTACCAACCAACACTTGCTGATGAAATGGGTAGACTACAAGAGAGAATTACTTCAACACAGAAAGGATCAATCACTTCAGTGCAAGCAGTTTATGTTCCAGCTGATGATTTAACTGATCCTGCACCTGCAACTACATTCACTCACCTTGATGCTTCTATCGTTTTATCAAGAGATATAGCTTCTAAAGGAATTTATCCTGCCGTTGATCCACTTGATTCAAACTCATCATTACTTGATCCACAAATAGTTGGGGAAGAACACTTCGAAGTTGCTAATAAAGTAATTAATATACTTCAAAAGTATAAAGAGTTACAAGATATTATTGCAATCTTAGGAATGGATGAACTTTCTGAAGAAGATCAAACAACAGTTAACAGAGCAAGAAGAATTCAAAAGTTCTTATCTCAACAATTCCATGTTGCTGAAGTATTCACAGGACAAGCTGGAGTATTTATATCTAGAGAAGATACTGTTAGATCATTCAAAGCAATCGTTGATGGTGAATATGACGATGTTCCAGAAGATAACTTTATGTATAAAGGTACTATTGAAGACCTAAGAAAATAATGAAAACATTTAAACTTTCAATGTCAACACCAATTGGTAAAAATTTTGAAATAGATAACGTTAAACAAATTAACGCAAACATTTTAGAAGGAAGGATTGGTGTAATGGCAAATCATTCACCATTAGTTTCTTCATTAAAGATATCAGATTTCTCAATTGAACTTGAAAATGGTCAAACATTAATTGGTGTAGTAGACGGAGGAGTGTTCAGTGTAACAAACGAAGGTGTTACTATACTAACTACAAGGTTTGATTTCTCTAATGAGATAGATAAATCTAAAGTAGAAAATGAAATTAAAGAAATTCAATATAATTTACAAGATGATGTAAAGGAAACTGAACAAATATCATTAGGAGAGAGATTACAATACTCTACTCTTAAGTTAGAAATAGCAGAATAAACCCTAATGGGTTTATTTTTCTTTCTACATAGTATAATTACTTTACTATGAATCATATAATAATTGTAGGAGCAGGACATGCAGGAGTTGAGGCAGCTCACTTTGCACATAAACTAGGGAATAAAGTTTCTCTAGTTACTTTTAATGAAGATGATATAGCTTCATTACCATGTAATGTTTCAATTGGTGGTTCAGCAAAAGGAATTGTAGTTAAAGAATTGTTTGCTCTTGGTGGAATAATGCCAATTGCAGCTGATGAAACTCAATTGCAAACAAAGATATTAAATAAATCTAAAGGACCGGCTGTTCAAGCACTAAGAGCACAGGTTGATAAAGTTAAATATCCCGAATGAATGAAAAATTATATTAAAACTTCGGGTATAAACTTAGTTACTGCCGAAGTTACTTCATTAATAATAGAAAATGATGAGGTAAAAGGTATTCAATTAAATAATGAAGAAGAATTATTAGGTGATGCTGTTATTTTAGCTACAGGTACTTTCCTTAGATCAAAGACAATGAAGGGTACTGATATTAAAGAAGAAGGTCCTGATGGTAAAAGAACAACAAAAGGTATCTCTGAACAATTAGAAGACTATGAAATTGAATTAATTAGATTAAAAACTGGTACTCCACCAAGAATAAACAAAGACTCTATTGATTATTCTGTTCTTGTTGAAGAACCTGGTGCAGAAGAAGAAACTTGATTCACTGAAGATACTAAAATAAGTAAAGGTTATCAAAATATACCTGCTTGATTAGCATACACAAATGAAGATACTCATCAAATAATAAGAGATAACTTTGATAAAACATATTTATTCTCTGATGAAATAAATGGTAGTGGTCCAAGATACTGTCCTTCTATAGAAGATAAAGTAAAAAGATTCTCCGATAAAGATAGACATCAAATATTCTTGGAATTAGAGTCGGAAGAAATGAATACTATTTATCTAGCTGGTATCTCTTCATCACTTCCGACAGATATTCAAGATCAATTTATAAAAACTATAAAAGGATTTGAAAATGCAATCATTGAAAAGTATGCTTATGCTATTGAGTATGATGCAATATCACCTACTCAACTAAAACAAACATTAGAGTTGAAGAAAATTAAGTCACTTTACTTCGCTGGTCAAGTAAATGGTACTTCAGGTTATGAAGAAGCTGCAGCACAAGGTGCTATAGCAGCAATAAATGCTTCTAACAAACTAAATAATAAGAAAGACTTTATATTAGATAGATCAGAATCATATATTGGAGTTATGATTGATGATATAACAACTAAAGGAATACAAGATCCTTATAGACTTCTATCTTCAAGAGCTGAATATAGATTATTGTTAAGAACCGATAATGCTGTTAAGAGACTTTATGAGAAAGCTCATGACAATAATCTAATTTCAGAAGAAAGATATCAAGAATTAAAGACTAGATATGAAATCTTTGATAAGATGAAAGACAAATTATGAGAAGCTAGACTTAATGTTAGCGATCAAAGATTCCTTGACTTGTTAAATGAGAAGGAAATATCACTTTCAGTAAATTCTGTTCCAATTATTGATATGGTTAAGAGACCAGAATTTAAAATTAATGAACTTAAACCATTCATTAACGAACAAATAGAAGAGTCAACAGCTCTTTCTGATAATGACCTGACTACATTAGGTATAGAAATTAAATTTGAAGGTTATATCAAGAAACAAGAAAGAGAAGTTGCTGACTATTTAAGATATCAGAAGATAAAATTACCGGAAGATCTTGATTACTCAACAGTTCCAAACCTAGCGTTAGAAGCTCAAGAGAAATTAAACAACTTCAAACCAATATCAATCCACCAAGCGCAAAATATTCAAGGTATAAACCCAGCAGATATAATGAACTTAGTGGCATTCATTAATAAAAACTAAATGCAACCTGCATTTAGTTTTCTTTTATAATTAAATTAGTTATGAACAAGACAATTTATTCATTAGTTACAAAACCAATAAACCAAAATGTGGCCATTATAAGAATTTCAGGGCCACAAGCTTTTGAATCAATCAAAACTTTGGCACCAACGTTTGAGCCAAAAGCAAATTCAGTGGAGTTTTGTAAGTTACAAAGTTCAAATGGGTTCATTGATGATGCATTAATACTTTCATTTGTATCTCCTAACTCATTTACTGGAGAAAATGTTATTGAAATTCAATCTCATGGCTCAATGTTCATTGTTCAAAAGATTATTTCTGAGTTAAACTCATTTGGATTAACTCAATCTGAACCAGGAGAGTTCATGAAACAAGCTTACATGAATGGAAAGTTAGATTTATCACAAGTAGAAGCTATTAACACATTGATTTTATCTGAAAATGAAAAGTTAACAGAGAAATCAGTAGACAATTTAAATGGTAAGCAATCAACATTTATTAATGAATGCATAAGTAAGCTTGGCGGAATAGTTTCAAGAATACAAGTATCAATTGATTACCCAGAAAATACAGATTTACCTGAATATAATTTAAAAGAAATAGGTAAATCAGTTGAAGAGTTAAAGGCTGAACTTGAAAGTATAATAAATGACTCACAAAGATTAGTTGATTATTCAAAAGGAATAAAAATTGCTCTTGTAGGAATTCCTAATGCAGGTAAATCTACATTATTAAATAAAATATTAAATGAAGATAGAGCAATTGTTTCAAATGTTGAGGGAACAACTAGGGATGTTGTTGAATCATCAATCTTTATTGATGGAATTAAAGTCACTCTTCAAGATACAGCAGGTATTAGAAGTGAAACAGATGATCAAATTGAACATGAAGGAATCAATAGATCTAAAAAGACTCTTAATGAATCAGATATTAACTTATTCTTAATAGACGGAACAAAAGATATTCAAGAACAAAGAGAATTATTCTCTCCATTGTTGGTTGACAAAGAAAAAGTAATAGAAGTTATTACAAAATCAGACCTTGTTAAACATGAAAAAGGAATTAATATATCATCTAATGATGAAAATAACAATTTACTATTAGATCAGATAAGTGAATTTATCAAAACAAACATATTTGATAGTTCTATAAATAAAAATTCACTATTAATAACTCAATCACAAATCGATAACTTTAAAATTATCAATGAAAGTCTTGGGGTTGCACTAAACTTTATTAAACATGATGAAACTCCTGATGTTGTAGCATTCGAATTAGAAAATTCAATGAAACAACTAGGTAAAGTAATAGGTGTAGAAATTAATCAAGACTATCTTACAAACCTATTTGCCAATTTCTGTATTGGTAAGTAGGTTTTTCCTTCATTTTATTTTAAAAACTATATTCTATTATATAATTAATATATTATGAATAGAATATTTACAGAACAAGAACAAGTAAGAAGAGAAAAACTTGAGCAATTAAGAGCAATGGGTAGAGATCCATATTTCGAAACTTTCAATCAAGAGAATACAATAAATGAATTAGTTGAATTACATGGTAATTCAACAAAAGAAGAGTTAGCAGAAAACAAAACTCCTGAATATTCATTAGCAGGTAGAGCAATGATGGTTAGAGATCAAGGTAAAGCAATGTTTATTGCTATCCAATCTAACGGAGAGAACTTCCAGTTCTACATCAGACAAGATTCAGTATCAGAAGAAGATTGAAATGTTGCCCAATTATTAGATATGGGTGATATCGTTGCTGCAACAGGTATTTTAATGAAAACAAATACTGGTGAATTAACATTAAGAGGATCATCATTTAAGATTTTAACTAAATCATTAAAAGTGTGACCTGAAAAATTCCATGGTCTTACTGATATAGAAGAAAGAACAAGAAGAAGATATGTTGATTTAGTTGTTAATCCAGAATCAAGAGAAACTTTTGTAAAAAGAACTAAGATTATTTCTTCAATTAGAAAGTTACTTGATGAAAGAGGATACTTTGAAGTAGAAACACCAGTACTAACACCTACATTAGGTGGAGCTGCAGCTGAACCATTCAAAACACATCACAATACTTTAGATATGGAGTTCAAGTTAAGAATAGCAACTGAACTTCCATTGAAAAGATTAGTTGTAGGTGGAATGGATAGAGTATATGAAATAGGTAGATTGTTTAGAAATGAAGGTGTTTCAATTAAACATAACCCTGAATTCACATCTATCGAATTATATGAAGCTTATGGTGATGTAAACTCAATGATGAGAATTGCAGAAGACATAGTTTCTAATGCTTCAATGGTAGTTAACGGAACTACTGAGATAGAATATCAAGGAAAACAAATTTCTGTTGCTAAACCATTCAAGCAAATTGAAATGATAGACCTAGTTAATGAAGTTACAGGAGTCAACTTCAATGAAATAACAGATTTTGAACAAGCAAAGGCAATTGCTAAAGAACATAATATTGAAATTGCTTCACATTGAAACTCGACAGGTTATATTATTAATGCATTCTTCGAAGAGAAGTGTGAAGAAACAATTGAACAACCTACATTTGTTACAGGTTACCCAATTGAAGTTTCTCCATTAGCTAAAAGAAGAAAAGAAAACCCAAATATTACAGATAGATTTGAATTATTCATTGATGGAAGAGAATATGCAAATGCTTTCTCTGAATTAAATGATGCTGATGATCAATATGGAAGATTTGAAGAGCAATTAAGAGAAGCTGCTTCAGGAAATGAAGAAGCAAATGAAATGGATATCGATTATGTTGAATCATTAGAATATGGTTTACCTCCAACTGGTGGTTTAGGAATCGGTATTGATAGATTAACAATGCTATTAACTAATACTAGATCAATTAGAGAAGTAATTCTATTCCCTCACCAAAGAAATAGAGACAATAATTAATTAAAAGAACCTAAATGGTTCTTTATTTTATATAATTTATATATGAACATTATTGAAAGAAACTATTTACCAAAACTAAATAATAAAGAAACTCAACAAGCAATAATAACTATTGATAATAAGCTTATTGAATCATTAAAAAACAAAATGGAAATTACTATGGTTAGACAACCACTAGTTTCTTCTAAGAAAGTAGCAGTAACTACTACTAAGAAGGAAGGTAATAGACAAATAAACTTTGATTCATCAAATGATAATATCGTTTACTACATCTATAATGATTACAGATATTGATTAGTTAACACAATTCATACATTAGACATTAAAAACAATAATGCTATAGGTACATTTGTTAACTATATCAATAGAGATCTTGAAATCAAGAATACTCAAACAATGGAATGTAGAAAATTAATGATTGAATATAGATTTGATAATGATGATCAAGCTTCTGCATTTAGTAAAGCAGATGAGTTAAATAAAATAGTTTATGATTCTATCAAAAATGCCCAATCAGAGATAATTAAAAAATTCCCTGAGCTTAAAGATAGGAAATTACCTGCATCTTTAGATGAAAAAGAACTTAAGAAAGTTTCTTCTAAGACAAATATTAATGATACACTAGCTGATATTGCTTCAGACGAAGGTTCATTCATATTAAAAGACAAAAGGGACCCTAATAAAGATTTAAATGTAGAAAATACATTTGAAATTTCTATGTACTCATTTAAAAAAGAGATTAATGAAGCATATAGAATTTATAAAATCTCTGATAGAAGAACAATTCAAGATATTGAACCATTTACTTCAGAGTCTGAATCAATAATGGAAGAATATATCTTTGGTAAAGAAGCTTTAATCAAAGGTAATGATAAAAGAACAATAAATATTGAGATAGATCTTGATGCTCTAGGACTATTACTACTAGGTAATGCTCATATACTAGAACTACAATCAGGTAATTCAATTGAAGAGATAGAGAAAATACTTTCTGAAGCAGATATAAAACACCTATAAGGTGTTTTCCTTTATTTTGCTATATTTTAAGGTATAATATATTAGATTCAATATCTCTGGTGATGCATGAGGCATACACCAAAAAACCAAAGGGAGGAAAAAATATGAACAGAAAATACGAAGTGTTACTGTTATTAGATTCAAAATTAGAATCAGATGCAGTAGCCACAACAATTAAAGATGTTGAAGCTAAATTAGGCGGAAACATTGTTAAAAAAGAAGAGTGAGGTCTTAAAGACTTAGCTTATGTAATTAACAAATCTAAAAAAGCATATTATGTTTTATATTATGTTGAAACAACTTCTGAAGCAATCGCATCATTAAAAGAAATGATCGCTATTGACAAGAGAATTGTTAGACCAATGATCTTAAGACATGAGAGAAAATGACCTTTTGAATACAAAACAGCGAAGGATTTAAAATTCCCAGAAAGAAAGAAAAGGGAATTCAATAAAAAACCTATGAGATCTTCAAATGAAGAATCAGCAAAAGAAAACAATTCAAAAGAGGCAGCTCCAGCTGCTGAATAATCCGAGGTAAGAGATGATTAATAAAGTTATATTAACAGGTAGAATTACACAAGATATTGAGTTAAGAAGAACAAACGATGGAACACCTTATGTGTTCTTTACAGTTGCTGTAAACAGAAGACAACAAGATCAAACTGATTTTATTGCATGTACAGCATGAAGACAAACAGCCGAAATGATGAACCAATACTTAAACAAAGGATCATTAATTGGTATCGAGGGATCACTACAAGTGTTCTCACAACAAAAAGATGGTAAGTATGAAACAAGAACATCAGTTCAAGTATCAAACATTACTTTCTTAGAAACAAAAGCACAAGCTGATGCTAGAACTGCAGAACAAAATGTTAACGCAAGTTCAAATTACCAGCAACCAATGACATTCTCAGATCAACCAAGATTTGACCAGTCAGAAACAACACCTGCAAACCAACAAGAAGTGTTTGGTAAAGCAGAAGAAGTTAATTCATCAGATATTAACTTAGAAGAAATTAAATTTTAAGGAGTAAAATTATGCCTAGAACAGCTAAAGGAAGAAAGACACCTCCTAAAAAAGTATTTAAAACAAATAGAAAGTGTCTATTTACTGAACAAGAAATCGAATTTATCGATTATAAAGATATAGAAGTTCTTAAAAAGTTTATTTCACCAGCAAATGGTAAAATCAAACCAAGAAGAATTACAGGAACTTCAGCTAAGTACCAAAGAAAATTAGCAAAAGCTATTAAGCAAGCTAGAGAAGTAGGATTCCTACCTTTCGTTGCTGAAAACTAAGACTTTGGCAAGAGGAGAGAAATTATGAAAAGTGGAAGATTAAATGCATTACTATCAGTTATAGCTACATTAGCTACTCTGTTAATAGTAGGACTTCTTTTTGCAAATATTTATTATGCAATAAAAGAAGAACAAGCAATGTTAAACATTGTCTTGTATGTTTCTCTTGGAATAATTTCTCTTTTCACTTATGGGGTGCTACAAGTCTCTTTCTGAAAAGGAAGACACTCAAGAACAATAGGGTTAGTTAACTCTATTAACACCATAGATTCATCTCAACAAGAATTGTTTGAGGTAGGTTTTGTACTATATAACTATGAACAAATCATCACTTATATATCACCATGATTATTAAGAGAAGGTTTTGATGGTTTGATTGGTAAAAAATTCACAGCTCTAGATATAGAGTTAAATACCGAAGAAAAACAAATTATTGAAAGAGGTGCCCATAAGTGAGAAGTAACATTCTCGCCAAAAGCTGGGACAATATTATTAAAAGATGTTACATCTATCGAAACATTAAGAAAGATCATTGATTCACAATTGAAATCAATAGTTTCTTTCCACACTGCATTCTCTAAAAAGATATCATTCAATGATTCTGTAAGAGCTGATGCAACTCTAAAGGTTAATCAAACTATAAAAGAATGAGCAACTAAGTATGGTGGTCTATTCAATGCCACATTAAATACAGAAGGAACTGTTACAACAGTTATTGATTGAAGAAAATGTGAGAAAGATATATATTCAGAATCTATTCTTGCATTAGTAAAGAAAGCAAACTCAAAACTTAATAAAGATATTACTATATCTATAGGAGTTTCTTTCGGTGATGCCGAATATACACATCTATTAGAGCAATCTCTAAAATCATTAGAGATATCTAAGAATAGAGGGGGAGATCAAATTGTTCTAGCCAATCCAAATGGAGAGATGGAATACATTGGTCTTTCAACACAACAAGCCGTATCTGGAAATACATTAGATATTAAAGGATTCCACTCAGGATTCATTTCAGATATTGCCCAAGCAAAAGATATTTATATAACTTCACACAAGATGGCTGACCTTGATGCTCTAGGTTCATCACTTGGTATTATGCAATTAGCAGAAGCAGTTAACAATAACGTTCATATAATACTAGATGAGTTTGATTCAACAGCCAAGAGACTATATGACTCTTTACCAAAGAGAATTAAAGATAAAATTATAGGTGAAAAGGAAGCTAAGAAACTTGCTTCATCAAGAGCTCACTTCGTAATTACTGATACAGCAGTTCCTATGCTAACGCAAGCTTCAAATATTCTTGCTGACATAGATAATTCTAAGATTACAATTATTGATCACCACAGATTAAACAAAGATGCTTTTGAATTTGATGAAAGTAAAACATTAATTGAGACATCTACTTCATCAGCATCTGAATTAGTTGTTGAGATGTTGAAAATATCATTAGGTTCTGATGCACAAACAGAAATAGATCCATTTGTATCAACAGGATTGCTTTCAGGAATTAGACTTGACTCAAAACAACTTACTAAGAATGTTACAAATGCAACATTTGAATCAGTTGCTTGATTAATGAACAATGAAGCAAACACTACAGAGACTGAAGCGTTATTCAAACCTTCACAATCATTAATTAAAATTGAAACAGAAGCATTCTCAAACATTACTAAACCAATTAAGGGAGTAATATTCACATACTTATCAGAAGAAAGCTTAGTTTCTGAAACAGATCCATCATTACTAGCTGATAAGCTATTATCTTATGATGGAGTTGAAGCTACATTTGTATTAGCAAAAACAGATACAGGTAAATTCAAGCTATCAGCAAGATCAAATGGAAACATTAATGTTCAAGATGTTGCTGAAAAACTTGGCGGTGGGGGACACTTCAATGTTGCTGCCGTTACTTGAAACACAAATTCAAAATATTCAACATTAATTAAGAAAATTACAACAGCAATTACAAAAATAGGTAAATAGAAATGACAACAAACTTTTATTCACAACAATCAGAAAATAAATTACTTGGATTAATACTATCAGATAATTCATTAATGACAAAAATCGCAGGTGCAATAGCTCCTGAGGATTTTTTCGTTAAGGAAAATCAAATTCTGTTTGTTGCTATTCAAAATTCATTTGAAAAACATGCTTCAGCAGATACTCCATTCCTATTAGAGGAGTTATCATTAATTTCTCCTAAGTCAAAAGAGGAATGAATGGATATATTTGCTAATCTAGTTATTGATAAAGGTTTAGAATCTAACATTGATAGATATATAGAGTTAATAAAAGAGAAAAAACAAAAAAGAGATTTAAAAGATACACTTGCTTCATCAGTTGATTTAGTAAATCAAGGTGGAGATTCAGTTACTAGTTTAATTGGACACGTTGAATCTAAAATCCAAGACATTACAAGACAAAAAGAACTAAAAGACTTTGAACCAATTGAAGCTTTAACAGATGAATTTGTTTTAAAAATGAAAAAGATAGAAGATGAAGGAGTGCAATCTGGTCTTAGAGTAGGAATTCCGCCACTTGATAAACAACTTGGAGGATTACAACCAGGACAATTCATCATTATAGCTGCTAGACCTTCTATTGGTAAGACAGCATTCTCATTAGAGATTGCAAAGAACGTTGCTAAGAAAGGTAACAAGGTTGGATTCTTCTCATTAGAGATGCCATCTGATCAAATCATAATGAGAATGCTTTCTTCAGAATCAACAATCAATTCAAGAACAATGTTTGTTCCAAATAAACCATTAAACCAAATGGCTCAGAATAGATTGGAACTTGCTAAAGACACAATTAAGAAAATGCCAATGAGAATTGATGATTCAGCTTCACTTAAGATTGGTGAGTTAGCTTGAAAAGCTAGAAAAGCTAAAAAAGCAGATGGACTTGATTTAATAGTAATCGATTATCTTCAATTAATAGATACTGAAGCAAAAAATAATGAATCAAGACAACAAGTAATCTCAGATATTTCTAGACAACTTAAAGCATTAGCCAGAGAACTTGAAATTCCTGTTATTGCACTATCACAACTTTCTCGTAGAGTTGAAGGTAGAGATAATAAGAGACCAATGATGTCTGATATAAGAGAATCAGGAGCCATTGAGCAAGATGCTGATATAATCATGTTCTTATATAGAGAAGATTATTATAAAACACCAGAAGAAAGATCATCAAGTACACTACAAGACCTAGAAGTAATAATAGGTAAGAATAGAAATGGTGCTACAGGTACTGTAAGACTAAGATTAGAATTAGAATACGGTAAAATTGAGACCTACAATAACGAAGGAATGTAAAAATGACAACATTAACAATCATATTAACAATATTATTATTAATAATAGGATTAACACTTATAGTGTTAATCATTTTGCAATCTGGTAGAGTAAAAAACTTAGGATCATCAATAGTAGGAACAAAAGATGTAGATCTATTCGAGGTAAAAAAGAGAGGTTGAGAGAAGATTCTTCATTGAATCACATTAACACTAGTAATAACATTCGTGGTTATAGCTTTCATTCTTTTATTCATATAAAGAGGTAACAAATGAAAGATAAGATAATACGAATTTTAGAAAAAGGACCAAAGACATTCAAAGAACTTAAAGCAGATTTAAATTTAAATTCTTTTAATGACTCAAAACAACTAGATAAAGAATTAAGGAGCCTTTGAACGGAGAGAAAAATATTCTTTAAGAAATCTAGAAACACATACCATATAAAAAACGATGAAGAAATCATTGGAACATTCAGAGATACTAAAAATGATTATGGATTTGTAGAAAATGATGACATAACAGTTTTCATTCCAGGTAAATTTGTGCTTAATGCTCTTGAAGGTGATGCAGTAAAAGTAATTTTATTCCCACTAAGAGAAGATGATGACCCAAATAGAAGAGCTGGAAAGATTGTTAGAGTTATGCAACGTAATGGAGCAGCAATTATTGGTAGAGTATCAGAAGTAGAAGGAATAAAAAGCTTTGTTCCAGATGATATCACACCTAAACATAAATATGATGTTCCTGGAATAGAGGAATATGAAGATGGAGACATCATTGTTACAAAGTTTATTGACTTTATAGATGGTGTAATCTCTTTACAGATTAAATCATCTATTGGTAGAACAGAAGATGCCACATTAGATCCTGAAATCATCAGTTATAAGTTTGAACTTAAGACTGAATTTGAAGAAGAGACTCTAATTGCTGCAGAAAAAGCTGTAGCTGTTGATTCGGAAAGAAGAATTGATCTAACTAATAGATTAATTTATACAATAGATGGAGTTGAATCTAAAGATTTAGATGATGCCATTGATGTAACTAAGCTAGATAATGGAAATTACAGACTTGGTGTTCATATAGCAGACGTTTCTCACTTTGTAAAAGAAGGAGATTCAATAGATAGAGAAGCAGAAGAAAGAGGAACATCAGTTTATCTAATAAATACTGTATTCCCAATGCTTCCTAGAAAATTATCTAATGATTTATGTTCATTAAATCCAGATACACTTAAATTTACACTAACTTGTGAAATGGAAATTGATAAAACTGGCAATGTAGTTAAATCATCAGTATATGAATCTAAGATTATTTCTAAACACAGACTTTCATATAC
The DNA here is from genome assembly GCA_964445515.1 of uncultured Mycoplasma sp. Classification (GTDB taxonomy): domain Bacteria; phylum Bacillota_I; class Bacilli_A; order Mycoplasmatales; family Hepatoplasmataceae; genus Tyloplasma. Next base: position 31,940 of record CAYUKZ010000003.1, read on the forward strand.
ACAGGTTGATGAATTATATAATGGCGAAAAAGAAATTATAGCCAATGAAGAACTAACTAAGTCATTAAAATTAGCATTAGAACTTTCAGAGATTTTAAGGAAAGCTAAAATCAATGATGGAATGATTGATTTCACATTACCTGAAGCTAAAGTTAAGCTAGACGATGAAGGAGAAGTAATTGATATTACAAATAAATTCCAAACTCCTTCAGAAAAAGTAATTGAAGACTTAATGGTAATCACAAATGAATCAGTTGCTAAAATGTTAACTAAAAAAGAACTTCCAGGTATGTTCAGAATACATGGACAACCTAAAGAAGAGAATTTAGAATCATTTAATACACTTTCTAAATCACTTGGAGTATTCTTACCTAAGAGTTTAGATGAAATTAAATCAAAAGACTTAATGAACTTCTTAGTTGATAATGAAGGAAATGAAAATATTGAAATCCTAAAGAGATTTATGATCCAAACAATGGAAAAAGCAGTGTATAGCTCAGAAGACAAAGGACACTATGCTTTAGGATTAAAGAATTATCTTCATTTCACATCACCAATTAGAAGATATCCTGATTTAATTGTCCATAGACTAATTAAAAAGTTCTTCATTGATGATAATGCAGAATCAAATAGAAGAACTGCAAATGATTTAGTACCTTATTTAGAAATTCAAGCTAAGAATACTTCTGAAGCTGAGCGTGTAGCCGTTTCTGCAGAAAGAAGATTAGTCGATATCAAGAAATCAAGGTTTATGAAGTCATTAGTTGGCTCAGAAATTAAAGGAAAGATAGTTTCAGTTGTTAGATTTGGATTCTTTGTTGAATTTGAAAACCTAACTCAAGGGTTAGTTCATATTGATAACATGAAAGATGATGAATACTCATACATTGAAGAAAGATTTTCTATCCTAGGTGCTAACAACAAGAAAGAATTTAAACTTGGACAAATAATTAATACAAAAATTATGAATGTCGATGTAATCAGAGGTCTTGTTGATTTAGAGGTGGCACAATAATGCATGTATATTCTAAAAACAAGAAAGCAAAATTCGATTATGAGCTTTTAGATATGTTTGTTGCTGGAATAGCATTAAAAGGAACTGAGGTTAAGTCAATAAAAGCCGGTGGTTGTGATTTAACAGGATCATATGTGGTTATAGATAATGATGGTAATGCTCAATGATTAAATGGGAACATTACTAAGTATCAATTTCAAACATCTGGTTCACATGAAGAGAGAAGAACAAGGCAACTACTTCTAAATAAAAAAGAGTTGAGAAAGTTAAAGCAAGAACTTCAGTTGAAGCGTTTAACTTTAATACCATATTGTATAGGAGCAAACAATAGAGGTAAATTAAAATTAGAGTTTTATACAGCAAAACCTAAAAAGCTCCATGATAAGAGAGAGACTATCAAACAAAGAGATGCTCAAAGAGAATCAAAAAGACATTATGATTAATGTCTTTCTATGGGGGTGCACTGGTTTTGACAGTTATATAGAGATTTATATGCAGTGGATTAGTAGACCTAAATTACTAACTTAAATTATAATCGGAAACGAATATTCAATCGTTGACCCAGCCTTTACTCCTGCAGAAACTTCTGCATCAGCAGTATTCGCTTAATAGGGCAACCCGTGAACCAAAACTTTACTACTTGGGTTTGGGAATCGGTCATTACAAGTAGCTTATAGCAGCCATGCTTAAATGGCAAGTATAGCAGCCATGCTTAAATGGCAAATTATTAAACTGTAGACTTATACTTTGAAGTATTGCTGGACTCGGGTTCGATTCCCGACACCTCCACCATTTTTGTTAATAAATTTATTATGAATTTTATATACGATATAAACATAGCAACCTTTATATTATTAAACATACTAACAATTTTAATTGTAGGTGTACTTTATTTTGTTGTAAAAGAGATCTATCGTATTAGAGGAGGGCAACTAGGTGGACTTGGAGTTACTGCCGTTGGTTCATTGTTAGGTATATTCTTAATGATTGGATTCATAGTTGTAAAAATGAATATTAACTTGGGATATGTTGGACCAGGAGGGGATGTATTATATCCTCAGAATGTATACAACCAAATAGTATTGGCCCCAAGCATTATTATAATAATCATTTTTGTAATTATGATTGATAGAAGATTGGTATTCCCATTATTCTTCTTCCAAACAATTTCATTCATTATATTATTCTATAACCTACCTAAACCAGTAACAGGATCTGGTACTCAAGCATTATGAACAAAGATGCTTTTCACTATAATAGAATACTTACTACTATGTATAGTTTTATTCTTTATACCCTCTATTGAATTTATTAAGAAGAATGGTATTAAACTATTAGTATCATTTATCACATACTTACTTATATATGTTATTTTATACATCTTATACTTTGTTTCACTATCTTCAAGTATAGAAAGTTGATTCCAGTCATCAGAAGTCGGTGTACTTTCATCAATATTTATAGGTTACTCATTATTATTTATAATTATTCAAGTTACAATTATTTGATTTATAGAAAAAATATATTCAAACTTCAATGCACTTGAAACTTTCTCTACACAAGATGATGTTTCTTATTATAAGATGTCTCTTGCCCAAAATAGATTAGTTAATCTTATAGATGAGAGAAAAATAAACATTGGATTATTAGTTTTATTCCAAATAAAAGATAATGATGGATCAAAAACTTCATTAATCCTAGAGAAACTTAGAGTTAACACTGAAGATAAATATAAAAATACATTCTACTTCAAAGTATCTGCTAGTTACTATGGTGCTTTCTTCCAATTGAGTGATGATTTCAAACTAAACATATCATTAGAAAACAACAAGAAGGAAGAGAGAACAGAAAACGATGAACTTTATCCTATCACTAGAGAGATAAGTAGAATATCACAATCTGAAGATACAACAATACTTGCAACAGGATCAATATATGGAATCCACTCATACTCAACAAGTGAATTAATTGAGTATGCAAAATTCTTAATGTCTCCAGTTGTTACAAAAGCCAACTCAAATCCATTAATCATATATGATTACCAAAGAGTTAAGGAAAGGCTAAAAGAAACTATTAAAGTTCGTAACTTACCAGTTGATACTGAGAGTATAAGAATCTCATTCTTAAGAGCTTTATCATCAGAAGAAATTTTCTACCCTTCAATAACTTATAAAAATGAAGAACAAACTTTAATTCAAGTTATGGAAGAAGTAATAATGAGAGAAGAGCAGATAGATGTATTGTTAAGACACTCGGCTTATCAAACTTTAAGAAAGTTCCAAAACTTATCAGAGTCATTAATAATATATTACTCAGCAATTCACTTATCTTCAAAAGAATTTAAGCTAAGTGACTTCTTGAAGAAAACAAAGAACTACATTAATCATGACAATTTAATTATTGGATTAAATACAACAACAATTAAAATGAATGATACTTTATTGGAAAACATTAATAAGCTTAGAGAAAACGGAATTAGAATAGCTTTAGTAAATCCAAAGGCAATTACACAAGAGGAGAATGATGCAATTCAACCTGACTTCATCTTAGATCCAAACACACCAACAAACCCACTTAAGATTAAAAAGATTAATCTTAAATTTAACACAAATGCAATTTTATTAAACCCCAACTTAATAAAATAGTTATAATTATAGAAAGGAATATTTAAAATGGACACATACATTATATTAATTGGCCTTCTAATATTATTAATAATATTAATGTCGCCAGTAACATACGGAATAATAAACAAGATAGTAAAATGAGTAAAAAGAAAAGGTTATGCTTCAGCAGAAGATAAAGCAACTATCATCCAAGAGATACATCAAGCAATTGATGCTCTTCGTGAAAATGAAAAAGGGGCAACTATTGTTATCGATACTAGAGATGAAGCTAAAGAATATATAACAACTTCAGAATTTATTGATTCAAAAGTAACAGCTAACCTAATGATTAACATATTTGAAGGTTCTAAAACACCTTTACATGATGGAGCAATTATTATTAGAGATAATAGAATTAAAAATGCTTCAGCTTATATTACTAAATTATCTGAACAAGATGTTCCAAAGAAATTTGGAACGAGACATAGATCAGCTTTAGGTTTATCAGAGGTAACTAAAGCAATAATCATTGTCCTATCTGAAGAAACAGGTACAGTTAAAATATTCCACAACTCAAAATGAGAAGACATAAGCTCAAAAGATCTATTCAGTAGAATAGTAGAACTTTGAGTATAAAAAAGGAGAAATAGATGGCAACACCACACATTCAAGCAGCAAAAGAAGAAATAGCTAAAATAGTTGTTATGCCTGGAGATCCATTAAGAGCAAAATTATTTGCTGATACTTATATGGAAAACCCAAAACAAATTAACAACGTTAGAGGTATGCTAGGTTATACTGGTAAAGTAAATGGAAAAGAAGTTACAGTAATGGGACATGGAATGGGATTAGATTCAATCGGAATCTATGCATTCGAACTATATAACTTCTATGAAGTAGAAACAATCATAAGATTTGGTTCTTGTGGTTCATACAACAATGATGTAAACATCTGAGATGTAATCATTGCTGATAAAGCATATACAAAATCAAACTATGGTGAAGGTTTTGGATTTGCAGGACAAGATACAATTGAAGCAACTCCTTCATTAGTTGAATTAGCAAAAGAAGTTTCTAAAGATATGGAAACAAAAGGTAATGTATTAACTACAACAGTTAATTCATCAATGTGATTCTACAAAACACACAATGTAGATGTACCAGCTGAATTCGTAGCTAAGGGAGTAGATGTAGTTGAAATGGAAGCTTATGCTTTATATGCAATTGCACACTCACTAGGAAAACAAGCACTAACTATATTAACAGTTTCTGATCATGTAGCTAAAGAAGAGTACACTACTTCTGAAGAAAGACAAACAGGATTCGTTGATATGTTCAATATCCTACAAAAGATGATCAACAGATTATAATAAGAAAGAACTGGCAACAGTTCTTTTTATTTTCATAAATTAGAAGTGTATAATTAGATATATGAAAGATAAAAAGATACTTTTACAAGGATTAGCAAAGTTTGTTGATGAAAGAAATGTTAAGAAAGTTAGACTTCTGTTCCATGAATTCCATGCATCAGACTTATATAAAGAAATTAAAGACTGACCCATAGAGAAGTTAGTTCTTTTATTACGTCTACTTAAAGAAGAAGAAGCAGCAGACATGTTCTCTGAGTTTAAACCAGACCAACAAGAAGAAATAATTAATGCTTTAACTTCAGAGGAGATTTCAGAGATATTCGAAGAGCTTTATACAGATGAAGCCGTTGATATTCTTGATGACCTTCCACATAAAATCACAAGAAAAGTACTTAAAGCAGCTAATGGAGAAACTAGAACTAAGATTAATTCATTGCTAAGATATGACAAGAACCAAATTGGTTACCATATGGTTGTTGATTATGTTACAGTAACTAATGGGATTACTATTGGTAAAGCTGTAGATCAAATTACTTCACAATTAGAGAATGATGACTTAGAAATCGTAGGTAATGTTTTCGTTTATGATAAAAAAACCGGAGATTATATTGGTTATATAACACCTGCAAACATTATTACTCACAATGATAATGAAAAGATAGATAACTTTATAGAAAAAATAGATCCTGTTAAAACTTCAGATGATATGCAAGTAGCATCTGAAACATTTAAGAAGTATGATCTTACTTCTATCCCAGTTGTTAACAGTAAAAACAAACTAGTTGGTCTAATTGAAGCTGACGATATTATTGAAAGATATAGAGAAGTTGGTAATGCTGTACTAGAACAAGCAGCTGTTAAGAAAATTGCAACGCCATATCTTGAAACAACAGCTTGAGAGTTATTCAAATCAAGAATCGGTTGAATAATTGCTCTAATATTTATTGGAGCATTCTCTCAAATGATTATTTTAGGATTCCAAGCTATTTGAATGAGTGAAGGATTCCTAGCTAGTCCATCATCAGAAGCAACTGTATTGACAGGATCGGCAATTTCAATATTTGCGATAACTACAGCAATGTCAGTATCATCATCTATTAATGATTCTGCCGGAAATACCGGTTCACAAACTTCATCAACTTTAGTTAGAGCCATTGCTCTAGGACAAGTTGGGCATGGTACTTATGCAAAAGCGCTATGAAAAGAAATTTGTGTATCAATATTACTTGGTATAACAGTTGCAGTTACTGCATTCCTTAGAATAATAATAGTTTGAGCAATATTCGGGCAATTTGGTAATGCAGTTCATGGTGCAGCTTCTCCAGAATGAGTTGCATATATGATGTTAATAGCTGCAATTGCTTCAATATCATTCTTCATAACAATAGTTTTAGGAAACTTTGTTGGTGCTCTATTACCAATACTAGCAGATAAATATAATATTGATGGAGCTATATTCTCTGGACCAGTGCAAACTACAATAGTGGATATAATGACAATACTGATCTACTTCAGTTTAACAACAATTGTATTCATTGCACTTGATAGTCATTTAGAGGGAATTGTACAATTTCCCAATTCATAACAATTTATTTATAATATAATTGTTATATGGAGAAGTACTCAAGATGGAAAAGAGGCGGTCCTGCTAAGACTGTAGGCGTGTAAGCGTGCGCGGGTTCGAGCCCCGTCTTCTCCACCATTTATAAATGGAACTACCTTAAGGTAGTTTTTTTATTTTTTTTCTCAATTGTACCTCTTTTTTTATATAATATATATGGTTCTAATTTAAACCAATTAGGCGCGAGTGTAGTATAATGGCTATTATGACTGGCTTCCAACCAGTGGATGAGGGTTCGATTCCCTTCACTCGCTCCATTTTTTTTATTTAATTTTGCAATTTATAATATAATTAAAATGTAAGAAAAGAGAGGAAAGAAATGAACAAATTTAATGGAATTGGTGCATCTAATGGTATCTCAAATGCTAAAGCATATATCTTAAAAGACAATATGCCAAGTATAGAGAAAGTTACTATTGAAGATGTGCAATCAGAAATTTCTAAATATGATGAAGCAGTTAATAAAGCTGCTCAACAAATTGAAAAACTTAAAGAAGGAGCAATGGAAAAACTGGGAGCTGAAAAAGCTGCAGTGTTCGATGCTCACTTAGGAATATTAATGGATCCAGAAATGGCTAACCAGGTTAAATCTAAAATTGAGAATGAAAAAGTAAACGCTTCATTCGCAACTTCAGAAGTAGCTGAATTCTTTAAAGGAATGTTTTTATCAATGGATGATGAATACATGAAAGAAAGAGCAGCTGACGTAGCTGATGTTACAAATAGATTAATCAAATTAATAGAAGGTGTTGAAATAAAAGACTTAACATTAATTAATGAAGAAGTAATTATATTAGCACACGATTTAACTCCATCAGAAACTTCACAATTAAACCCTAAATATGTAAAAGGATTTATTACTGAAATTGGTGGAAGAACTTCTCACTCAGCTATTATGGCTAGATCATTAGAAATTCCAGCTGTAGTTGGATGTGGATCAGTAGTATTTGATGTTGAAGAAGGAACACAATTATTAATGGATGGATCAACAGGGGAAATCTTATTAAACCCTAGTGAAGAAGATGTTCAAGAATTCAAAGTTAGAGCTGAAAAGCTTGCAGCTAGAAGAGAAATTGAATTAACATTCAAAGATAAAGCAACTGTATCTAAAGATGGTTGAACAACTAAGGTTGCAGCCAACATTGGATCTCCTTCAGATATTGAAGCAGTAAATAATAATGGAGCAGATGGAGTTGGATTATTCAGATCAGAATTCTTATACATGGATTCAGACAACTGACCAACAGAAGATGAGCAATTCGAAGCTTATAAAGCTGTTCTTGAAGGAATCGAAGGTAAGATAGTTATTAGAACACTAGATATTGGTGGAGATAAAAAACTAAACTACTTTGAATTCCCATATGAAATGAATCCATTCTTAGGATATAGAGCTGTTAGATTACAACTTGACAAATTAGATATCTTTGATACTCAAATTAGAGCATTATTAAGAGCATCAGCATTTGGTAAGTTAGCAGTTAACGTACCAATGGTTGCTACAATAGAAGAAATCAAAGCTGTAAGAGAAAGATTTGAAAAAGTTGAAGCTGAATTAAAGGCTGAAGGTGTACAAGTTGGAGAATATGAATTAGGAGTAATGGTAGAAGTACCATCAACTGTTGAATTAGCAGATAAATTTGCTAAGTATGCAGACTTCTTCTCAGTAGGATCAAACGATCTTATCCAATATACATTTGCTGCTGACAGAATGTCAGAATCAGTATCATACCTTTACCAACCATATAACCCAGCTATCCTTAGAAAGCTGAAAACAGTTATTGATGCTTCACATTCTCAAGGTAAATGAACTGCAATTTGTGGTGAAATGGCCGGAGAACCATTATTAACTCCAGTATTAGTTGGAATGGGATTAGATGAATTTTCAATGTCTGCTACATCAGTATTGAATATAAGAAGACTAATTTCAGAAATTAATAAATCAGAAGCAGAAGTACTTGTTGAAAAAGTTCTAGACGCAGAAACACAAGATGAAGTAATTTCTTTAATCAAGACTTTCTTAGATGAAAGAGGAATCGAAATATAATGAAAAACCTGTATATATTACAGGTTTTTTTATTACTCAAAAGTAAGTAAATTGTTATAATTTATATAGTAATAAGAAAGAAGAAAGAGGAATTATGGCAAAAGAAATAATAGTATTATCACCTTTCACAGGAAAGGTAAAAGAACTTAAAGAAGTTAATGACCCAGTATTTGCAGAAGAAATGGTTGGAGTAGGATTCGCAGTTACACCTGACTTATCAGAAACTGTTGCTGTTTCACCAATTGCAAAAGGTAAAGTTGAAATGGCTTTTGATACAGGTCATGCTTATGGAATCGATGCTAAAGGAGCAGGACTATTAATCCACATCGGAATTGATACTGTTTCACTTAATGGAGAAGGTTTTAACAAACAAGTTAACACAGGATCTAAAATTAAAGCAGGTTCAGTACTTACAGAAGTTGACTTAAAATTAATTTCTGAAAAAGCACCTTCAATCGACACTATGGTTTTAACAACAAACGAAACTTTAGGAGATTGAAAAGTTGAAAGAATAGCTGGTAAAACAGTTAAAGCTGGAGAACCACTTTACAAGCTAGTTAAATAAAGACGTGATACGTCTTTTTTTATATATAATTATTATAATATGGCAAATAATAGTAGATTCTCCGTAGACAAGAAAACAGAAATAAAAGAGAGATATGTTCTTTATGTAGAAGATCTTTTTGTTTCATTCCCAGCAAAATCAGAAGTTGATCAAATTAAGAAAAGAATTAAATCTAAAGAAAAACTATTAAAGGAAAATAAAAAAATCTTTAATGAACCACAGAAAAATAAAATAGAATTAGAGATTTGAAACGATAAAGAAATTCTTAATAATACAAAAATTAAAGAACAAATTTTAAAACTAGAAACTGATTTGACTTTAACTAAAGATAAAGAAGTTATTTCTGAAATAAAAGCCGAAATAAAAAAATTAAAAGATTCATTGTTAACTAAAAAGACAAAGAAAGTTAAACAAGTACTAAAAGGAGTTACCTTAGGTTTAAGAGAAGGTGAAACACTTGCTATTGTTGGAGCCAATGGTGCAGGGAAAACAGTTTTACTAGAAACGATTATGGGATTCAACATTCCGACTAAATATAAAAAGCTTGTTCTTAATTTAGGGCACAAGAAATATGCTGATAATCTTAAAGAGATTGGAATGCAATTCCAACAAGCTAAGATGCCATCCAACTTTAAGGTTAGAGATGCAATTGATAATCAAATAAGACTATTTGGTAAAAAGATTGATAAGTTTGAAGTAAGTGTGATGATAGAAGAATTTGGAATCTTTGAATTTATTGACTCTCCAATTGAATCATTATCTGGAGGACAAAAGCAAAGACTAAACTTACTACTTGCTTTAATGCATCAACCTAAAATTATGATACTTGATGAGTTCATTACAGGACTTGATGTTAACTCTGTACGTAAAATTATTACTTATGTTAATGATTTAAAAGTAAAAAACAATTCATCAATGATTGTTGTTTCTCACCAACCTGAAGAAATAGAATCATTAGCAGATAGAATAGTTGTTATGAAAGATGGAGTAGTAGTTGATGAGAAAAATGTAGCTACAGTTCTAAAAGAATATGGAACAATGGCTGCATTTGTGGAGGCGGTGATTTAATATGGCTAAGAAGAATGAAAAAATGATCTCTGAAGACCTAGTAAGAGAAAAGTTAAATAATATTTCTGCCAAAGTTGATAAATTAGTTACTGGTTATGAAGGTAAGATTGAGCGTTTAGAAAAAGAAAACAGAAATCTTAGAAATAACAAACCTACAAAAGTAAAGCCAGTTGATTTACCTGGTGATATAGAAGTAAATACAAAAGATAAATACAACACACAACCAAAAGATTCTCTACTACACAACTATGGTAAAAACTATAGGATGTTTAGAAGAGGGGCATTTAGAAATGTAATGAAATCTAGGTTATTCTGATCATTAATAGTTATCATCCCTATGATTATGACCTTTATTGAATTCACAATATTATCAATGTTTTCATTATATGGAGCAAACGTGCAAGGTGTATTCAAAGGTGTGTTAATGGATTTAACAAACTACTTTATGATAATGCCGATGCTTCTATTATCTTTAATTATTTTCCCCACATATATAGCAGTATCACGGGAAAATAATCAACTTAAGAGATTTGCCATGCTTGGAATGTCAAGGAAGCAAATTTATTGAGCATATATTAGATTCACAACATTATTCCTAGTAATATTTATATTATTATGAATGGGACCTTGAATGATTATACTTAATTTAGCAGTAAATTCAATTTATGATGCTAATATATTTGACAATTATTGATCAATATTCACTGGTTTCAAAGCCCCAGTATGAAAATTTACATATGATGTTAATGCGCCAATCATTTGATGAAATTGATTAACAAATAATGACTTTAAAGGTCTAAATGATTTTAGTTCTTCAAGTCTTATAGATTCATATATGACATTTGCTTCAAGCATGAAAAATGTAATGATAGATTATTCAGCGCAATATCACAGTATTTCAAGTTGAGAAGATGAGGTTAAATTAATTACTGAATTCAATGAGTTATTGGCACAGAATAACATGCCATATGAGTTAATGACAAATACAGGTCAATCAATATTCAATTTAGACTGAAACAATTGAGACCCAGTGAAACAATATTCACAATACTCAGAGACATATTACTTTTACTTTACTGACTTCCAAGGAATTGAGTCTATCATGTTTATCCCATTATTCTTTTTAGCAATAATTGGAGTTAATTCTGTAGGGTTTAACAAAGCAATGAAAGTTAAATCGGCAAGAACATTAATGGGATGAGGTATTGGAATATGAATCTTCTCTTCATTTGTACAATTAAGTACAGGATTACTATACAGAGATTTATTTGATTTAAAAGTTGTAAATAACCAAACTTGAAATGTAGTAATAGTAATACTATTATTCATCTTAAAATGAATGTTCCTATTCTCACCTATAACGATAATCATTGTCGGTATTACATTAGTGGCTGGTTTCATAAATCAACCACAAGTATTAGGTGATGCAGGTAATGCAATATACAATCAATTAGCAAGTATGGATTCGATGGGAGTATTACCATATTGATTACAAGGAATATTTGAAACCTTAGGTCAAATAAAAGAGAAGGAACCATTCCTGAAACCAGATACAACTAAAACAATATTTATTTCTCTTGCATTAATAACAATATCATGAGAAACTCTATACAATTTCTTTAATAAGAAAAAGATTATTTCTTTCGAAACTACTAGATAGATATAATTTTCAAAATGCTTATTATCTTATAAATAGTATATAATTTATATGAAGCTAATTAGCTAAGAAAATAAAGAGAAGAAGGAGAAATTATGGAATTCACAGCAATTATCATTGATCCAGTTGGATTACACGCAAGACCTGCATCAGTAATGGTACAAGAAGCAAATAAATTTGAATCTGAAGTAACTGTTAAAGCTGGAGATAAATCAGGAAACATGAAATCAATTATGTCAGTAATGGCTCTTGGTGTTAAAAATGGTGAAGAAATCACTATTTCAGCCGAAGGTGCAGATGCAGAACAAGCAATTGAAGCTATTAAAACTGCAATGGAAACTAACGGAGTTATCTAATAACAAAAACTTATATAAAGAGTGCTTAGCACTCTTTATTTTTATATAATTATAGTAATCAGATTATGCAGTTATTAAACTTAATCACTCAAAACCAAACAATTCAAGTAATACTCCTAGTAGTATATATTTTATTTATATCTTTTTGTCTTGGTAGAATAATCCAACAAAAATTTAGGTTTAATAAGTCAAATACATATACAGCAATTCCAATAGGAGTTGTTACAATGCTATTATTAAACCAAATAGTTTATACTCCATTAGTATTGCTGGGTTTAAACATCGATATTATTTCAATAATCAACACAATTAAATCAATCTCGCTACTTCTATTCATAATTATTTCATATGAAGATTGACTTCCATCAACAAATATGGTGGGATTGAAAACAATTGGTTACTCACTACTTTCTTTAGCCATTGTAATAACAATATTTATGATATTAACACTATATGTTAATTCATTTATGGCCGTTGATGACAATTGAATAAATGACATTAAGAATATTGGTATCAATAATGTCTATGAACCAGCTGGTAAAGACCCAATTGTTTCGGCAAGTAATAATTACAAGTCTACATATTATTGAATGTATATTATTTCATCAATGATGTCCGGAAGTGTTGGAGTATCAATTACAATGTCGTTTGGATTATTGTTTATTATTTGTGTTTCTCTAACAATTCAGTCATCAATAATAAACCATGAGAGATCATTTACAAGTGTATTTTTAGCAACATTGATTTCTATAATAATAACAATCATTTTAGGTTTTATTGGAGCAAGTAATGATCTATTTTATACTTTATCTCTATCATTGGTTATCTTATTAGTTATTTATTCTTATGCAAATAAGGAAGTTCCATCAGATAACGCTATAACAATAGGATTATTTGCTACAATATCATTCTTTAGTGTGGGTGAGAATTCAATTTCATACTTCACATCATTTGGATTATTATTAGTTGCAATATCAATAATAAAAGGTGGTAATATTATTAGAAATACTATTCATTATTTACTAATAGGTATAGCAATAATAGTTTGATATGTTCCAATACTGTTCATTTATGACACTTCATTAATTAAAACAGTGTTTATGTATCTATTATTCCTACTTGGTTTAATATCATTAATGCTATTACCTTTATTCTCGCTAGGATATACTCAATCAAGAAGAGAAGAGTTAGTTAATTTTGAAAAAACAATAAAAGAGAAAATAGGAATTGGTTCATTAGTTGGTGCCCTAGGGTTTATGTTGATGTTAATATTCATAAACTTCCTAAATGGGGTAAATACATTTAAACTTGCAGCTGATTTTGTTGTGGGTATAGACTTATATCAAAAGAGATGATACATAGGTTTAATTTTCTACTTATGTTTTATCTTAATTCCAACAATTATAATTATTATATTCTGAGCATACGGGAAGAAGAATTCATTATTAAGTTTATTTGTACTTACAAACTTATTTATCAACCCAATAACAATAAGTTCATTGGCAAATATATCTGGATTTGCAGTTTCTAGTGAAATATTAATTATAATACCTACATCATTATTGATTTTATGATTATTAGGAGAATTAGTTAAAAGAATACCATCATTACATTAAAGGAAAACATGAAATTTGAAGAAGCTAAAAAGAGGATCGTTGATTTAAAAACATTAATTAATAAATGATCTATAGAATATTATGAAGATGATGCCCCAACGGTTGATGATTCAGTTTATGATAAGACATATGCTGAATTAGTTAACCTGGAGCATGATTTTCCTATGCTTAAAACAGAAGATTCTCCAACCCAAAGAGTTGGTGGGGATAATTTATCTTCTTCATTTGAAAAAACTAAACACGAAATACCAATGTTATCATTAGAGAATGCTTTTGATAATGATAAGTTAATTAATTTTGATAACCAAATCAAAAAAGAGGCAAAAGATTACTCATTCTTTGTCGAACCCAAGATTGATGGTATTTCAATTTCATTAATTTATGAAAATGGAATACTTGTTAAAGCTTTAACTAGAGGAAATGGTATTGAAGGAGAAGATGTAACTGTAAATGCAAAACAAATTAAATCAATTCCGCAGAAAATAGACTTTGAAGGAAACATCAATATAAGAGGTGAAGTATTTATGTCTAATGCTTCATTCGAAAAAATAAATAATAGACGTTTAGACGAAGGAGATGTTCCTTTAGCCAACCCCCGTAATGCTGCAGCAGGTACTATGAGACAATTGGACTCTAGAGTAGTTAAAGAAAGAGAACTTGATATGATAGCTTATTGAGCAATGACTAGTCAAGATGACTATGCATGAGAAACTCAAGCTGAGACAATCAAAAATTTAAAGTCATTTGGATTTAATGTTGCTGAAATAAGTAAATCAGCAAAAGATATTCAAGAAGTAATTGAAGTTATTGAATATATAACAAAACAAAAAGACAAAATAGATTATGAAATTGATGGAATTGTAATTAAGATTAATGAATCATGATTATATGATGAAATTGGATACACATCTAAGTTCCCTAAATGAGCAATTGCATATAAATTCCCTGCAGAAGTCAAAGCAACTAAGTTACTTAACATTTTTCCAACGGTTGGAAGAACAGGGCGTGTAACTTACAATGCTTTACTAGAGGAAGTTGAACTTGCAGGGACTAAAGTTCAAAGAGCAACCCTTCATAACTCAGATTACATCACTCAATTAGATCTTAGAATAGGTGATATAGTCAATGTTAAGAAGGCAGGGGAGATTATTCCGAAAGTAATCTCTTCTAACCATGAAAAAAGAGATGGAACTCAAGTAAAATGAACAGAAGATAAAGTTTGTCCTTATTGTTCAACTGAGTTCATAAGAAAAGAAGGAGAGGTTGATCAATATTGTCCTAACAAACATTGTAGTTCAGTAATGAAAGAGTCAATCATTCACTTTGCTTCAAGAGATGCAATGAATATAGAAGGTCTTTCAACAAAACAAATCGAAAAGTTTATTAATAAAGGATGAATAGATTCATTCTCAGATATTTATAAGTTAAAAGATCTTAAAGAAGATATTCTAGCACTTGAAGGATACCAAGAGAAATCAGTTAACTCACTAATAAACTCTATTGAAGCTTCAAAAGATAATGGATTAGACAAATTATTGTTTGGTTTAGGCATTAGACACATAGGTAAGAAGACTGCTAAAGACTTAGCAAGAGAATATAGAAGTTTAGAAAAGTTATTTGGTATATCTCTAGATGAATTGTTAATGAAAAATGATTTAGGAGAAGTAAAATCAAATTCAATTATCAAATTCTTCAATAATGAAGAGAATATTTCTGAAATTAAGAAGTTAATTGAATTAGGAATCAATCCAACTATGGAAGAAATAGAGGTGGACACAAATCATTTCTTATACAATAAGAAAGTTGTTGTTACCGGGACCATAAATGGACTTAATCGTCAACAAGTTAAAGATGAACTTGAAAAGTTTGGGGCACAAATAACAACTTCTGTGTCAGGAACAACTGATTATTTAATAATAGGTGAAAAACCATCGCCTAGCAAGGTTGCAAAGATGGATGAAAATAAAGTGATAAAGTTTGAAGATATTGATAAAATAGTAGTATAGTTTAATAAATGGAAGATAATAGAGTAAATCAAAGAAGAATAACAGATGATAGATCCTTTAAAGATAAATTTAAAGGCTTCTTTAAGAATATATCTTCAGTTAGACAAATTCTATTATGATATTTAGTAATATCATTAACAGGAGCATTACTATTATGACTTCCATTCTCACATACTTCTACATTCAATAAAGAACATGGAGCATTTGGATTAGATTTCATTGATGCATTGTTTGTATCATCATCAGCTTTCTCAGATACTGGACTTTCAACAGTAGGTATCTCAGATACATTTAATATATTTGGACAATTAGTAACATTAATCTTACTTCAAATAGGTGGTATTGGTTGATTTACAATAAAGATCTTCTTTTTAACTTGAATATTGAGAAAGAGAACAACATATAACGATATTGCTGATGGTTCATCAGAATTAGGAACAGTTAGAAAACAAGAAACATTAGGATTAATATTTGTAGCTGTTGTTGTATCATTATCAGCATCATTTATTGGTGGAATAATATTCGGTTCTATATTCTTAGGAACAGGATTAGAAGATATGGGAGTATTCCAAGCTTATTGAGCAGGAATCTATCATGCTTCAGCTTCAGTTAACAACTCTGGTCTAGATATTTTTGCAGGAGATAACTCAATTGCATATTTATATGGAGCACCAGGAACAAATGTTGCCGCTGAAGTATCAATAGAAGTATTAACAATGTTCTTATTCATCTTAGGAGGAATGGGATTCGGAATTATATTCGATATTTACAAATGAGCTAGAAATATTTCTTCAGGACAGACTTTTGAATTCTCATTAGTAACTAAATTATCAGTAGTAGTTTATATTTCAGTATCAATTATTGGATTATCACTGGCATTTATGTCGGAAGGGCTTGCAGTTTTAAATTCTGCTAACCATTCATTACTATCTTCTACATATGCAGAGAATTCAGCATTCACAGATCCTAAAATTTCAGAAGCTTGAGGGCAAACTTCATTATCATTTAGACTTTGAACATTAACATTCAATACATTCTCAACACGTAATGCAGGTTTCTCAACAATGCCTCTAAATTCATTAATGGGATCAACACAAATAATATACTGTATTATGATGTTCATAGGTTCTGGACCAGGTTCAACAGCCGGGGGACTTAGAACTACAACATTCGGGGTATTAATAGTTGCTCTTTGATCTATGGCAAGGAACAAACCACAGATTCATGCTTATGGAAAAGGTATTCCTAAGGAAGTTACAGATAAAGCATTCGTTATTCTTGCTGGATCTCTACTATTAGTATCAGCAGAGATATTAATTATCTCAATTACAGAGCAAGCTGTAGGTAATTCACACACTACATTCTTAGATAATGTATTTATAGTGTTCTCGGCATACGGAACCACTGGTTTATCAACAGCACCACTAGGAGAATACCACTGAGTATCGAAATTATCATTAATTATCTTAATGTTCATCGGTCAAATGGGTATTTCTAACACACTTTCACAAGTTAAAACTAAACAAATTAGACACCAAAGGCAATATGTAGAACAAAATATTAACCTTGGATAAAAGTAAGGAAAATCAAGTCCTTACTTTTTTTATTTGTCAATACTTTTTAGACTTTTTTACTACTAACTAACTCCTAATTTTACTAAAAAGTAATGATTGGAATATACTCATTTTATGGGGCCAAAAAAGCTCAATGTTTGCGTAAATGGTTATGATAGTATTTATATACATATGAAACAAGGAAGATTAAAAATTTATTATGGACCAATGTTTTCAGGGAAATCAGCGTACATTATAAAAGATATATTAAACAATATAGATTCATCAAAATTAGTGTTTAAACCTAAAGGCGATGTTAGATCAGATAAACTTTACACAAGAGAAGGATTAGTATTTGATGCTATTAGTATTGAAAAAGCAAGTGAAATAAGACAATATATAAAAGACTGAGTAAGAGTAGTATATATAGATGAAATCAATTTCTTTGATAATGAAGTTGTTGATGTAACAAGAGAGCTACTTGAACAAGGTGTTGATGTTGTGGTATCTGGTTTAGATAAAGATTTCAGACTAGAATGATTCCCACAATCAAAAGCAATAATAGAAATGGCAGATATCGGTGTTAAATTAAAAGCTAGATGTCACATTTGTGGTCAACGTTCAGAAAATACAGCTAGATTTGTTAATGGGGAACCAGCTTCAAAAGATTCTCCAATTATTCTTTCTGACGCTGCGGATGATTCAGTAGAATATTTAACAGTGTGTGATGAACACCACCCATTTAAGGAGTAGAGAATGAAACAATATTTAGAACTTGCAAAGAATATATTAGAAAACGGAGTAAAGAAAGAAGATAGAACTGGTACTGGTACAATATCAATGTTTGGAACACAAACAAGATACTCACTAGAGAATGGATTACCATTATTAACAACTAAGAAAGTAAACTTTGCAGCTGTGTTGCATGAATTACTATGATTCTTAAAAGGAGATACAAATATAAAGTATCTTGTTGATAACAATGTAAACATTTGAAATGAATGACCATACAAAGAGTTCATGGAATCAGAAGAATTCAACAATGAAACTCAAGAAGAGTTCATTGAAAGAATTAAAACAGATGATGAGTTTGCTAAGAAGCACGGAAATCTTGGTCCAGTATATGGAAAACAATGAAGAGACTTCTTAGGAGTAGATCAAATAGCAAAAGTTGTTGAGCAAATTAAGAATAACCCAGATTCAAGAAGGCATATTGTGTCAGCTTGAAACCCAACTGAGGTTGATAACATGCTATTACCTCCATGTCACTCATTATTCCAATTCTACGTAGTGAACGGAAAGCTTTCAACACAACTTTATCAAAGATCAGCTGACCTATTTCTAGGTGTGCCATTTAACATTGCCTCATATTCAATATTAAACATGTTAATTTCTCACCACTTAGGCTTAGAGAATGGAGAATTCATTCATACAACTGGAGATACTCATATTTACTCAAATCATATTGAACAAATAAACCTTCAGTTAACAAGAACTCCAAAAGAATTACCAAAGTTAGTTATTAAAACTAAAAGAGAAAATATTTGAGACTATGTATTTGAAGATTTTGAACTAGTAGATTACAAACACGACCCATTCATAAAGGCACCAGTGGCGGTGTAATATGATTAAGTTGATAGTAGCATACGATAAGAATAAACTTATCGGAATAGGTGATCAATTAGTTTGAAATATTAAAGAAGATCTTGAACATTTTAAAAAAGAAACACTAAACAAAACAATTCTGTTTGGAGATGTAACATTCAAAGGAATTGGTAGACCTTTACCAAACAGAAAAACAATAGTACTTACATTAGACAAGACATTTACATTTGATCATGAAGATGTAGAAGTTTGTTATGACATGCAAGAGATACTAGATAAGTATCATAACAATCCAAATGAAGAAATCATCATTTCAGGAGGGGCAACAATATATAAATTATTCTTACCATATGTTGACCAATTCATTTTATCTGAAGTTAAAGGTGATTTTGAGGGTGATGTATACTTCCCTGACTGAAATCAAGATGAATTCGAATTAGTCAAGGAAGATGAAAGAGAAGAATTTACAATCAAAGTATTTAATAGGAGAAAAAATGAAAACTAAAGTTCTTTATTATTCAAGAACAGGTAATCTTGAAAAATTCGCGAATAAACTAAGAGACTTAGGACATACAAATGTTGAACCAATCACAGAAGGAATGAAAGTTGATGAGCCTTTTGTGTTGGTAGTATCTACAATATACTTTGGAGAAGTTCCAGTCGAATATAAAAGATTCTTAAGAGATAATCCAGAAGGATTAATTGGAGTTTCAGGATCAGGTAATAGAAACTGAGGAAGAAACTTCGCAATTGCTGCAGATATAATTGCAGAAAAATTCAATGTTCCTTTAATTTCAAAATTTGAATTATCAGGAAACATTCATGATGTAAATCACTTCATTGAAGAAGTAGAAAGGATAGAAAATGAGCACTAGACATATAGAGCTAAACAATCAAGTTAAACAACAAACTGAAGATGGTCTATGAAATATAGCGGCAGATACTGAAGCTATAAAAGCATACCTTGAAGATGAATTTGAAGCAAGGTATAGAAACGAAGGTTCTCAATTTATGAGAATCAGAAGACTAGTTGAAGAAGGGATTTATAATCCTAAGTTACTAGATTGATATAATGAAACACAAATAAAAGAATTTTATGACTTTGCCAAAACATTTAAACATGAATTTGGTTCATATATGGCAGTTAAAAAATTCTATGACGATTATGCAACTAAAACTTTAGATAGAAATACTATTTTAGAATCATATGTTGATAGAGTTCTAATCGTTGCAATGTATCTTGGAAAAGGAAATGAAGTTCAAGTAAAAGAATTGATTGAAGAGATGCTAACTGGTAGATATCAACCAGCTACACCTACATTCCAAGATGCTGGTAAATGAAATTCAGGAGAAATGGTTTCTTGTTTCTTATTAGAAATGGATGATAACCTAAACTCTATCGTTTACAACTTAGGAACATCAATGCACCTTTCAAAATTTGGAGGAGGAGTTGCAATTAATGTAACTAACATTAGAGCTAGAGGAGAATCTCTAAGAGGAGTTAAAGGAATAACAGCCGGTGTTATGCCAATCCTAAAACTAATGGAAGATTCATTTGCATTTGCAAATAAAATGGATCAAAGAAACGGAGCAGGTGCTGCTTACCTATCAATTTTCCACTGAGATATAATTGAATTCTTAGATACAAAGAAAATTAATGCTGATGAAAAGAATAGACTTCAATTATTAGCACTAGGAGTTACTGTTCCAGATAAATTCTTTGATCTTGCTAGAAAGAATGAAGAGATGGCTTTATTTGCTCCTCTAACAGTTAGGGAAGCATACAATGGTACTCACTTATCAGACATGGATATTAATGAAATGTATGATGAACTTGTAGCCAACCCTAAAGTTGAGAAACAATTTGTTAGTGCTCGTAAGTTATTACTTAAATTAGCACAAACACAAATGGAATCAGGATATCCTTATCTTGTATTCTTAGATACAGCTAACAAAGCTCACCCATTAAAAGATATTGGACAAATCAAAATGTCAAACTTATGTACAGAGATTTTCCAACTTCAAGAAAAATCAGAAATTAATCCATATTTAATTGAAGATAAGATTAAAAAAGATATTAACTGTAATTTAGGTTCATTAAACATTGTTAATGTAATGGAATCTAAAGATATTGGTAGAACAGTTTCAAGAGCAATGGATGCCTTAACATCAGTTGTTGAGTTAACAGATATTAAAGATGCTCCTGGAATTAGAAAAGCTAACCAAGAAATGAGATCAGTAGGTTTAGGAGCACTTAACTTACATGGATTCTTTGCTAAGAATAAGATTATGTATGAATCTGACTTTGCAAAAGAGTTTGTATCAGTATTCTTTGCAGCAGTTAACTACCATTCAATTAAAAGATCAACAGAATTAGCTGTCGAAAGAAGATTCAGATTTGCTGGATTTGAAAAATCAGAATACGCTAAAGGAACATACTTCGATATGTACTTAGAAAATGATTTCCTTCCAGAATCTGATAGAGTTAAAGAGTTATTTGAAGGAATTGAACTTCCAACAAAGGCTGATTGAAACTTATTAAAAGAACAAGTTATGAGAGATGGAATGTATCATGCTTATAGACTAGCGATTGCGCCAAACCAATCAACAGCATATATAGCAAATGCAACTCCTTCAATCATGCCAATCACTGCACAAGTAGAATCAAGAGTTTATGGAAACTCAACAACATATTATCCAATGCCATACATGGCTAAAGATAATGTTCTATTCTACAAGTCAGCTTACAATATGGATCAAGAGAAAATAATTGATCTTGTAGCAAAAATACAACCACATATTGATCAAGGTATCTCAACAATTCTATTTGTTGATTCAGATACTTCAACAAAAGATTTAGCTAAACTTTACTTGCATGCTTATAAGCAAGGATTAAAGTCGCTATACTATACAAGAACTAAAAACAAAAAAGTAGAGGAGTGTGAATCTTGCCATGCATAATTTTACAGTAGATAAAAAAGATATTAAAAAAGCAATTAACTGAAATAGATTGAATGAAGACTTCACAAAAATCTTCTGAGATCAAAACATAAGACAATTCTGAGTTGATGAAGAAATTTCATTAGCAGAAGATAAAAAAGTATGACCTACTCTTTCAAAAGAAGAGCAAACTACTTATGAAAAAGTATTAGCAGGTCTTACATTACTAGATACAGAGCAAGGTGGAACTGGGATGCCACTAATAATGCAATACGTTGATGATTTGCATGCCAAAGCTGTATTAACATTCATGGGTGCAATGGAACAAATGCACGCCAAATCATATTCAACTATATTCTCAACTCTATCAACAATGGATAGAATCGATGAATTATTTGAATGAGTAGAAAACAATGAAGTTCTACAAAAGAAAACAAAAATTATAGTTGATAACTATACAAACATAACAGATGCTAAGTCACTTTATATAGCCATGGCTTCATCTGTCCTTCTAGAAACATATTTATTTTATTCTGGTTTCTTCTACCCACTATATTTATCTGGACAAGGTAAAATGGTAGGGTCAGGAGAGATCATAAACCTAATCATTAGAGATGAAGCGGTTCATGGATTATTCGTAGGACTTTTAGCACAGAAAGTTCTTGAAACAATTCCTGAAGATGAAAGAAAAGAATTAACAGATAGTGTATATGCAACAATGTTAGAATTATTCGAACTTGAAAAAGAATATACTAAAGAGTTATATGAACCAATTAACTTATATGAAGAAGTTGTTAAGTTCATACAATACAATGCTGATAAAGCTTTAATGAACCTAGGACTAGATCCACACTTTAACATTGAAGAAAAAGATATTAACCCAATTGTTATTAATGGTCTTGATACAGAAACAAAGACTCACGATTTCTTCTCAACAAAAGGTAATGGATATATCAAAGCTCTAAAACATGATGATTTAGACGATGATGATTTTGATTGATAATTAATTTTAAACCAGAACGTTTAGTTCTGGTTTTATTTTTTAGGTTATAATTAAGGCAATATGGAAACATGAATTTTAATATTATTGTTAATCTTCTTTGGGTTATTTGAATTCCTAGCGGCATTCATCTTCAACATTAAGATTAAGATGATAAATAGAAAACAGTATAACCCAGCAGCAATACTTGGATCAATAGCAACAGTATTATTTATGCTAATGACTTTAGTAACTCCATTAGTTGCAGATCAAACTTCATTCTGATTTATTTTTGCAGGAGCAGGAATGATGGCTTTAGGTAATTTCCTTGCTTCATTAGCTTTAATTCCTTTTGAAAATTGAGTTAAAAAAAGAGAAGCTAAAAAGGAGGTCAAATAATGAGTCCGATATTAGTATTATTCATTTATGTTACAGTAGGATTAATATATGTAACTCTATATACATTTGCTGCCTTCTTATTTAGTTATAAAATATATCTAGTATCTAATGAGAAATATGTAACAGGATCATTTGTATCTGCTACAGGGCTATTTATAAACTTTAGTTTATATGCATTTGTACCTTATATAGCAATATCATTGAACTTCTGAATTCTAGGAATACTTTTATTAGTAGCACTAGCAATCGGAGCATTCTTTGCTAATGCCATCTTAAGTAAGATTGACCTATTCCATGGTAAATCT
The DNA here is from genome assembly GCA_964445515.1 of uncultured Mycoplasma sp. Lineage (GTDB taxonomy): Bacteria > Bacillota_I > Bacilli_A > Mycoplasmatales > Hepatoplasmataceae > Tyloplasma. Next base: position 55,645 of record CAYUKZ010000003.1, read on the forward strand.
GAAGGGGAGTGTGATTAATATGAATATATTTATATTAGTTATAGTTATATTCCTATATGGAGCATTTGAATTTGTAGGATCATTACTATTTAACTGAAGGTTAATGTTACTTTCAGAGAAGAAGTTTGTTAGAGCAGGGTGATTTGCTTCTGTATCAACAATAATGTTCATATCATCAATTGTTATTGCCTCTTGATTAGGATTACAAGGTGGCGAAGGAACTCCAATTTGATGAATAGTTCCTTGTATAGCAGTATCTATGGGAATAGGGAACTATTTAGCAGCCATATGTGTTCCTAAGATTAGAAAAAAACTAAGCGAAAGAAAAAACAAAGCTGATTAAGCTTTGTTTTTTTCAGTTTTTCATTTACATGTCTAAGGAAAGGACAAAAGGTAATAGTCGTTAGCTTATTACTTTATTTTTACAATTTTAATAAGATTTAATTATATAATTAATATATATAAATTTAAATATTTGAAAGGAAAATATTTTATTAAATATTAAAAACTATGAAGAAAATTAAAAAAGCAATAATACCAGTAGCAGGAAATGGAACTAGATTCCTTCCATTCACAAAAACAATTCCAAAGGAAATGTTACCAATAATTAACAAACCAACAATTGATTACATTGTTGATGAAGCAGTTGCTTCAGGAATAGAGGAAATTATATTTATTTCTTCATCTAACAAGAATGCAATAGTTGATTACTATGATAGAAACTTAGAACTTGAAACTGAATTAGAAATAAAAGGTAAAGAATCATTAATTGAAGAAATTGTTCACCCAGCTAAGAAAGCTAAAATATTCTGAGTTAGACAACATAAAGCAAAAGGGTTAGGACATGCCGTTTCATTGGCCGGTTCTCTAATTGGTGAAGATGAAACATTCGCCTTATTACTAGGTGATGACGTAATTTATCATGATGACAAAGATCATAAACCAGCCTTATCAGAATTAATAGATGTATACAATAAAACTGGTC